>DASYCD010000119.1:0-26323 GCA_036500405.1 Bryobacteraceae bacterium | reverse complement strand
GTCGTCTCGATCTGGCACTTCTTCATGTAGGCGATGAATGCGTCGACATTCGCCGTACCCGGGAAGCCGACGCAATGGGTCCACACGGCATTGACAAATTCGCCGGTCTCGGTTGCCATGCGTCGGAGATAGGTATCGAGATCGCCGTCGAAGTTCGTCTCGAATACCAGATATCGCGATTTCAGATGTTCTTCACAGGCCGGCACCCCGACGAAGACCACGTCATCCATCACAACGAGACGAGCCAGATACGTGCTGGAGATTTTTGCGAACGGACTTTGGTAATCGCGCGGGAGCTGCGAGAGATACCAGCGCAGTTCCATCGAATGACAGATATCGATACGCGCATTGTCTTCGATGATGGGCGAGAGAATGGTGAGTCCGTAGGTGCTACCGCTGACGTTTGCCATGTTTACGTGCCCACCGGGGCAATTCCTGTCATACCCAGGTGCGGAGTCACCGCTATCTGGAACTGTAACCAGGCCTTCTCGAACTCCGCGGGCGAAAGCGACTGGCTGGTTTTTGCAAATTCCGTCAGCGCGTCGTTTACTTTAAAGGCGGCCTTCACATCGTTTGTGGTCGCGTGCGGGTAGACATTGAAGTAGTAATCCGTGTCGAACTGGACGAGTTCGATGTAATCCTTGAATCCTGTCACCGGGCGCGAGCCAGGATACTTTTCACTCCACTTCCAGATCTTGTCCAGACCATCGTAGAGAACCGCCGAAAACGCATCGATGTACTGATCCCAGGTACCGTTGAAATTGCTGAAAAAGATCAGATAGTCGTATTTAAGCTGCTCAGCCGGCTGAGCGTCCGACAATCTCGGAAACGCGTCACGTTTGACGATGACCCAGCGCGCGAAGTGGATGAACGAAAGCTGAATCAGATCCTGCTGCTTCGATTTGAAGGCCCCCAGGATAAAGAAGACCAGCCGGAGTATCCAGGTCTTCCACGGCTTCATGGGCGTGATTGCGTTCATCGCATACGCCTTGCCGTTGATATTCGTCATAGGGAATATGATAGACGAGACTGGTACCTTCCGTACCCCCTAAAGACATTAAATTGTGAAAGCGGCCACGTTCAGCTTTTCGACGGCTCGACCGGACTTTTTTCCTGCGGCTTGATGGTGGAGCGGACGACCATGAACTGGTTGAGAAGGTCGAACCAGAATGGGCCTCCCAGAGATATGGCGAAGGTGGTCAGGATCAGGCCGAGGATCTTGACGAGCCATTCCCGCCATGTTTGAGGCACGCGGTGAGAACTGGATGCGGAGGTGGTCCAGCCCAGCGGCAAACCCGCTTCGCGAATCGTTTGCATATCGTTCTGGAAATTCTGCGAGGCGATTGCGTCCGTGCGCTTTGCGTCTTCCGAAGCGGCCAGGACGAGTGATGCGCGCAGGGACTTGTCCGTGGCAAGGCTGTTTGTGATGAGAATGGTGTCTGCATTGATCCCGACGGCAATGATCAATCCGAGAGCCAGCACCACCCAATGGGTTCGCCGCTTGAACCAGCCAGATACGCGATCCATCGAGCTGTTGTACCAGCCTTCGATGGCCGAACGCATGCGGTTCAGGTCAAAGTCGGTGGTGTGCCCCAGTGTGAGCAGCGCCTGAGAAACCGCCGGGTTCTTTGCGGCATACGCCACAAGAGTGGTTCGAATCGTTTCCGCTTCCGGTGACCCGGCGGCGCCTTTCGCGGCTTTTGCGACCCCAACGATATCCATCAAAGCCAGAGCAAAGTTAGCCGGTGGGATGTAGGACGGCAGGTTGCCTCCTTTTGAAGGATCGTATTGTCCAGTAAACAGCGAGCAGACCAGCGGGTGGCTATAGAGTTCGGCGACGAGCGCCTTTCCCGATGGATCGTTCAGTAGCTCCTGAAGGCCGCGCTTCAGATACAGGGATCGAGATTTGAGCACCGCCTCGATTGCCTCGCAGGCGGCTGAGCAAATCAGGCTCAGAACAAGGTAAATAAAAATGAGGCCAAGCGCAACATCCAGTACTTCAGAGCCGAACATCGATAGGATCCTTTACTTTCTTTGCAAGGCCATCATGAGCGCGAAAGACGGCGAATGGCAGCCTGGGTTTTTGTCAGAAGCGATCCGGGTCGACCGCCGAGTTGCGTATTCACAGCCTGAAACGAAGCGAGCGCCTCGGAGCGTTGTCCTGCTGCTTCCTGGAGAAGCGCGATCTCAAAGGAGCGCGACACGGCCGCCGATTCACTCAGGTCCAGACGATCGAACAGCCAGTGGAACGTAAGCAGTTGCTCAGCGGGCGCAAGAGCGTTGATGAAAGCCGCGCTGTCGGTGGATGAGATCAATTCCATGTCATACAGGCTGAAAAGTCTTTGTCGCGTGTCGTCGTCTACCGAACCATTCTCTTTGCGAATTGCGTTGACGACGCGCGCGATCTCCTGGTCGCAGGCCGGGTTTTGCCCGTTCATCAGCGCGGATAACTGGAGGCGGCGTACAAAGTCGCGCTGCCGGCCTGAATGCAGGGCTGCATCGAAGTGGGACGCGGCGCCGGCTGGCTGACGGCTGTTCCAGAGAATCCAGTGCCCCCACATCGCCTGCGCGTAAGGGTTGTCCGGGTCGCCCTGGACGGCATCCGCGTAAGTTTTCGCCGGATCGATGCCGGTCATTCCATCGCGGCCGCGCAGGAAGTACGACCAGCCGAGGTGGGCCAGAAGATCGGCCTTGTGTTGCGGCGTTTTCGCGGCGGCCGCGCCGCTGGTGAGGACGGGATCGAGCTTTTTGACGATGTCCGAAAACTTCTGGGTGTCCTGAACGTGGATGTTTTCCAGCCACTCCATCGCGAGAGTTTCCCGCGCATCCCGCACTTTATCGGGCTCGCCGCCTGTCTGCACAGCCTGATCCAGCGTTTGCCAGGCGGACTCGTAATCGTGAGCGCCCAGTTGTAATTGTTCGGAAGCCAGCAATGACTCGGTTTTCTGGTGGGATTCCACCTTTCCGGAAATCAGGATCTGCAGACCGCGAATTCCGGCGATGAGCGAGAGCACTGCGGTAACGTAACCGATCCATTTCAGTACTTTCGCGCCCATTGCTGTACCATCCACGATGTCACAGGGGTTGCCGGGATGCAATTGTCTTAATCGAAGGGGTCAGAGCGTTATTGTGGCCCGAGATACACAAGGCGGGTCTTTCAGTCCACGAAAGGTTCCACCGCCTTGAGCGCGATCGAGAACGTGTCGGCGTGAGAGATGTTTGCGGTCACGGCGATGACGATGTTGTCTTCGGGGATCATCAGGAGAGACGCGACCATCCCGCCGAACGACGATCCGTTCTGCCCGATCACGCGCATCTGTTTACCCGCGATCTTGAGCGTTGTGGTGTACAAGCCGAGACCATGGAGCGATTCGACAGCCATCCCGAAGCGCACCAGGTCGGACGGAGTGGAGACGAAGTCGCTCGCGCCTGTATAGCAGGAATAGTCGAGCGGACGCATCACGTGCATGCCGTACTTCGGATCCGACGCGAATCTGGTGAAGTAGGGCGTCACATTGTCTGTTTTTCGGGAACTGCGACCGGCGCCGCGCCGGGCCTGCGGATCATAGATGAGTTCCCGCACCAGGTTGATCGGCGGGAAGTCATCGTTCGTGACGGGGGCGGAATCAGGGACCGTGTCGCGCATTCCCAAAGGATCGAAGATCCGCTCCTGCACGAACCGGAGAAAGGGCTCGTGGGCGGCGGCCTCGACAGCCGCGCTGACCAGAATCCATCCATAGCTCGAATAGCGGTAGCGGGTTCCCGGCTGGAACAGCAGCGGCTTTTCCGCGAAGTACGGGAGCGCATCCGCCGGAGTTTCGCAATGCTTCGTGAAGAGTTGGCCTCCGTCGTCGTCGGAGACCACGCCTGCGGTGTTCGCCATCAACTCGCGCAGAGTCACGGGCCATTGCTTTTGCGGGAACGCAGGCGTGTACGTTTGAATTTGCTCATCAAGCTTCAGCCGGCCGCTCTCGGTCAGTCTGCCGACGGCCGCAGAGGTGAAGATCGTGGATGCGGTCCCAAGCCGGAACCGGTGATTCGGGGTGACAGGCTCGCTGGTCTTCAAATCCGCAAATCCAAACCCTTCCGCCCACACCAGTTCGTCGTCAATGCCGACCGCTAAGGAGAGTCCTGGGAGGTTCTGGCTTGCGACGCTCGCGCGGACGATCTGCCGTCCTCGTTCGACGGCGCTTGCCCACGTTGAGGAGGGTGGGCTGGACATCACTGTTGGCACGCTTTGCGAATCTGGATACAGAGGTCTTGCGGTAACGCTCATCAGCACCCAAAGCGCGGGAATCAAAAGCACGAGCCCGGCTGCTGCGAGCACGAGTTTGAGCCAGTTCGGAATTTGATCGCGCCGCACGTATATACTTTACTGCACAAAGTACTCGTTGTCAATGTTATGGCCATCTAAATGCACCTGGTCGGAAAAGGAGGGTCGGGAAGATGCGGCCGATCATTTTGCTGGTGGTTCCGATGCTGTTGACGATGAATGCACTTGCGCAGGACTGGTATCACCAGCGTGAGCTTCGCTATAGAGGAGATGCGTGGCGAGCTCATCTTTTCGTCGAGGTGAGAACGGATCTCGAACACATCTGGAGCGGCCGCGCGCAGCAGAAGGAACGGGACCGTATCGCGAAGACCGAACAGGAACTGACAAAAATGCAGGCTGATCTGGACCAGACCCGCTGGGACAACGGCCTCCTGAACGATGTCATTGATTCGATTGAGAAGTCGTCCCACGACGATCGTCTCCCTCCGCGCGATCGGGACGCGCTGGCCGATGATTTGGCCAAATTGCGAGCGTTTCAGAAGATGCATAACAAAAACTGACGCGCAGGTTACGCTGGGATTGATGCGTCTTTTTCGCGCGGTCCTCGTCGCGACGGTGTGTGTCGCGGCATTATTAGCCCAGAACTTTGAAACCGCGTCGGTCAAACGTTCCTCGCAGAAGGGAGGCGCGGATCTCATTCCGCCGCAACAGGATCCGACACGGATCAACTATCCGGGCGTTACTCTGCGGTCGCTTCTCGCTCAGGCGTACGGCATTGCTCTCGAACAAATTACCGGGCCGAAATGGATTGGCGAAGAACGATTCGATATCGATGCCAAATTACCGGCAGGAGCCACACCGGAGCAGATCCGAGTCATGTTGCAGCACCTCCTCGCGCAGCGATTCGGCGTGGTCGTGCACGAGGAGAATAAAACCGCAAAATTCTTCGCGCTTGTCCCGGCTAAAGGCGGCGTGAAAATGAAGGCCGTGGAAAAGCCGGAGATCAGCGCCACGGTCGATCTCGTGAGTGACAGTATCCAGCTCCGGGACTACACTATGCCCCAGTTTGCGGCATTTCTCTCGAAATCCATGGGGCACTCCGTGGTGGATGAAACCGGCCTCACGGGCGCTTACGACATCACCTTATATCTCACGATGTCCGATATCAAAACGGCCCGCATTCGGATTGCGATCCATCAGCTCGGTCTTCAGTTTGAAGACCGAACGGGAACAATGAAGTCACTGGTTGTCGATAGCGCGAATAAGATCCCGACGCAGGATTAAATCGAAAGCCGATCGAGCTTGCCCGTGCTGTCGCCGAAGTGTTCGGGCTCGACGCCGAGCATATCCAGCATCGATACGAACATATTCCCCATCGGAGTGCCCTGCGCATAGCGAATGTGGCGGCCGGGCTTCAGCCTGCCGTTCGCGCGCCCGGCCAGAATCGTCGGGAGGTCGCCGTGGTCATGCCGGTTGCCGTCCGAAAGACCGCTGCCGTAGACGATCATCGAATGATCGAGCAGCGTGCCGTCGCCTTCCTTCACGCTCTTCAGTTTGTCGAGCGCATAGACCAGCGACTGCATATGGTAGATGTTAATGCGCGTAACCTTCTCGATCTTCTCTTTGTCGCCGCTGTGATGAGTCAGGCCGTGGTGGCCTTCCGGGAGCCCGATCTCGGCGCCGTATGCACGCGGGCTTTGTTCGATGCTGAACAGCGTGGTGGAAACGCGCGTCAGGTCCGCCTGAAACGCCAGCACCATCAAATCCATCATCAGGCGGGCGTGCTCACCGAAATCGCTCGGAACGCTGGGTGACGGAACAGGATATTCCGGTTGCTTCGTCTCGCCCGCGCGTTCCACCGATTGGATGCGCGTTTCAATGTCGCGAACCGACGACAAATATTCATCCATCTTCATCTTGTCCGAGCCGCCCAGCGAGGTTTGCAGCCGGCGCGCGTCATCGAGAACCGCGTCGAGAATGCTCTTCTCGTACATCTCCTGGCGGCGCCGGTGAACGGGGTCTGTCCCCAAATCAACGCTGCCGAAGAGGCGTTCGAAAACCGCGCGCGGCCGGACCTCAGGTGGCAGAGGCGTGGTCGGTGTTTTCCAGGCGAGCGTATTGCTGTAAGTGCAGCTATAGCCGTTATCGCAGTTGCCGCCCTGCACACCTTCCTCGCAACCGAGTTCAAGCGACGCAAAGCGAGTTGTGCCGGCGAATTTCTGCGCGGCAACCTGATCGACCGAAGTACCGGTCAGCACGTCTTTGCCTGCACTCTTTTTCGGATGCGTCGATGTGAGATATGCGGCGCCGGCCCGTCCGTGGTCGCCTGCTCCATCGCCAAGCGCGCGGCCACTGTTGCAATCGAGACCGCTCAGGATCATCAGGTCGTTTCGATATGGCGCGATTGCGCTCGTAATGCGCGGAAATGTTTCCGGCAAAGCCCATTCGCCAACGCCCTGACCTGTTTTCGGAGTCCACTCATCCATCACGATCCCATTCGGCACATAGAGGAATGCCATGCGGGTGGGCGAAGTTCCGGCCGCCCGCGCGAACGGAGGAATCATGGCGTCCAGCAGCGGGAGCGAGACTGCGGCTCCCGCCCCGCGCAGCAGGGAACGGCGTGAAATTCGGTTGGCTGGATGCATGGGTGTTTCCTCTTATTTCTTCGCCAGTTCCTGCGGTTCGCGCATCAGGAACGGTTCGCTTTCGACGATTGCCGAGACCAGTACGGACAACTTGTTCCCGCCTGCAATCAGCTTCTGGTTAATTTGATCCACGGTTGCGCGGTCTGAGGGTTCGAGACCGCGGCCCAACGCGAAGGTCAGCATTTTCGCGGTCAGCGTATGGGTGAACTGATCGGACTGAGACCGCAGAATGCCGCGCAGTCCGGCGACGCCCGTGAATGTGCGTCCATCGGGCAGAATGCCGGAACTGTCGACATCGAATTTGCCATCTTTCGCCCGGAAGTTCCCGGCGGCATCGAAATTTTCCAGACCGAATCCGATGGGGTCCATTTGCTTGTGACAGACGGCGCAGGCCGGATTCGCTCGATGTTGTTCCATGCGAGTCCGAATGGAAGCATCGGGACCAAGATTTGTGGCCTCGAGCGCCGGCACGTCCGGCGGTGGGGGAGGCGGAGGAGCGCCGAGCAGATTCTCCAGCACCCACTTGCCGCGGATCACGGGCGAGGTTCGGGTGGCGAATGAAGTCAGCGCGAGGATGGAACCCTGCGTCAGGATGCCGCCGCGCTGCGTCCCTTCGAGCGAAACGCGTTCGAACGCGTAGGCGTTCGGGCCGGGAATGCCGTAGTAGTGCGCGAGCGGTCCATTCAGATAGGTGAACTTGCCGTCGATCAGGTCGAGAAGGCTGCGGTCCTCATGGAAAATCTCTCCCACAAAGAGCTGCGTTTCGCGCCGCATATCGCCGAGAATTTCGTCGTCGAGCATCGGGAACTTCACGGCATCAGGCTTCTTGCGGTCGAGGGCGCGGATATCGAGCCACTGGAAAGCGAAATCATCCACCAGATTTGAAGCCTTCGCGTCGCGCAGCATTCGTTTGATCTCCGCGGCGCGAACGGAGGGATCGCCCAGGCGATGTTGAGCGGCCATTTTCAGCAACTCATCGTCGGGCATGCTGCTCCACAGGAAATACGAAAGCCGCGATGCCAGTTCGTAGTCGTTCAGTCGATAGGCTGAAGCGCCAGGCGCGTGATCGTGCTCGACCCGGAAAAGAAATGAAGGGGAGACCAGAACGGCCTGTACCGCGACGCGGATTGCTTCAGCAAAAGAGTCGCCCTGTTTCCGCACCAGCGCCACCAGTTTGAGCAGCTTCTGTGTTTCCGCATCCGTGGGCGGGCGGCGATATCCGCGCCGTTCGAGCGATTCCACGATCTTGCGGGTGCAAACGGCATCCTGGGTGGCACAAATGAAAATCTTCGAGTAGCTGGCGGCATGGCCAGGATCGGGACTATAAGGACCAAGAATCTCCACGAACTCGCCGCCCAATCTACGGCGTCCATCCGGGTTTAGATTGGTGCGCGGATTATCGAGCTTCGCGTTATCCGGGAAATAAGCCTCAATCCGGTGTTCGCCGGCGGTCACGTGAATTCGAGCGGTGATGGGGCCGCGAGTGTATGTGTAAGCTTCCTCGCCTTCGATCATCTCTTTGTGAACCTGCTTGCCGTCCACATCAATATCGAACTCGACCGGCGGCGCGGCCAGACGCTGTGCCTCACGTATCGCTGCCATTCGCTCCGGTGTGACGGCCTGTGCGGCGCCGTCCCGCCCCGCTCCACGGCCTCCCGAAGCCCCACGCCCACCCTGACCCACTGGCCTCAGCGCGGCTCCTGGCGATCGTCCGCGGCGGTTCGAGACACGGAACTGAAGGACGTAGTCGGCTTCAACGGGAAAACGGAACGTGCCATCCAGAGCGCCGCGAATGGAAAAGCCGATCGTGTTGCCACTGACCTGGCCGTCGTCCTGAACGCTCTTCACCAGAAGCTTACCCACGATCCCCGGCGTCTTTTCGTACGGCTCGCCGTAAACCGCGACTCGGGAGATCGAACGGGCCGCGGACATATACTTCTCCATCAGCATGGGGGAGAGCGTGAGAACGTCGCCATTGTTATCGAACCCGTAGCCCTGGTTGTCGATGGGGAAATCATCAGCGGGGCGCACGGCAACGCCGAGAAGGTCACGCACTGTATTGTTGAATTCCACGCGGTTCAGGCGGCGCGCTGTCACCCGCCCTGGATCACCGGCCCCCGAACTCGTGGAGATCGTTTTCGGCGGCCCGGCAATCGAGTCGATCCATCGAATGACGGCCGCAGCATCAGCTGCGCTGAGGCCCGGCATCGGGGGCGGCGGCATCAGATGCGCATCCAGCTTTTCGCGCACTTTACGCCAAAGATCCGGTTTGGCCGCAGCTGCGGCGCCGTCCTTGAAAGCTGAGAAATCAATTCCCTGGGTCTGCGTCTCACTGCCGTGGCAGGCGAAGCAGTTTTGTTCAAGAACCGGCCGGACCTTCGTCGTAAACTCGTCAGCGCCGCTTTGGGCGCGAACCGCCGGAATGGCGAGAACAAACTGGCCCAGAAGCGGAAGGCAGATGGCGGTTTTCAGGCGTCTCATGGGGGCGGTCTCCCGGCGCAGTTGTAATCATATTATGATTTCTGCCCTGGAGGCGCAGCCCGGACGACGCCTGAAGTCGCCCGGGCAGGCTTTCAATTGTCGTTAAAACGAAAACTTGGCGCCGAGTTGCATAGTGCGACCGCCGCTGGCTCCGGTGATGTAACCGTAGTTCGCATTGCTGACGTTCGTTTGCGGATTGCTCCAGTGCGGATTGTTAAGCACGCTGAATGCTTCACCCCGAATCTCCAATTTGAGTTTTTCTTTGACCGCGAAAATTTTGAACAGAGAGGCATCCAGGTTGTAATAGCCGGGACCGGAAGCAATGTTACGGCCGGAATTTCCAACGCGGAAGACGCCGGGGGATGGATTGTAGACAGGCTGCACGAAGGACGACTGGACGAAATAAGCGCTGCCGCCCCGGGAGGGAGTGTTAATGCCGCCGAGGACGGTATATGGCCCGACCTGATCCGCCGTTGCAGGCTCGCCGGGCGTATTAAGCGTTCCGCCATTCGCCGTGAAAGTGAGCGGCGTACCGCTCAGGATGCTGAGGATGCCGTTGACCTGCCAGCCCCCCAGGGCCTGAGCCATTACTCCATGATTCAACATCTTCTTGCCGACGCCGAAAGGCAGTTCGTAGACATAACTCTGAGTGAAGGTATGGGTGCGGTCGTAATCGGTACGCGCGTAGCCGCGGCGCTGATCGATGTAGGTCCACAAACCACCGTCATCGCCAGTTTGATAGGACATCCCTTTGCCGAAGGTATAGGACGTGGTGATTCCCAGCCCTTTGCTGAAACGCCGATTGAGCTTCGCCTGCAGCGCATGATAGTGCGTCGACGAACCCACGAAGAAAATCGTGGTGTCCGCGCTGCGCCCAAATTGCGCCATCATTGGCCGGGAGTTGTTGCCACCGCCCAAAACGCTGTTCGGCAGATTCAGGTTGTATTGCACCACGGAATCGACGCCGTGATTTCCAACATACGCAACGTCAAGTGTGAAGTTCGCGGGCAGCGATCGTGCGATCGCCAGATTCCACGACTGCACGCTGGGGTTCTTGAAGTTTTTGGGAATCACGAAATCGGATTGCTTGGGATCCGGGTTGGTGATCACGCCATTCGCGGGAATAGTGGCGTACGTGGGAACAGGAAATCCGTTCTGGAACGTCGCCGGTGTCACGCCGTCATCGAGCACGGCCACTCCAAACGAGTTCGGACTGTTGTACTGCTTGTTTTGCTTCACCGGATAGTTGAACGCATAGGTGTTGTCGGGAAACGGCGTATACGTAATTCCGAACCCGCTGCGAATGACCGTCTTTTCGTTCAAGCGGTAAGAGAGTCCCAGACGAGGCGCGTAGTTCTTGTAATGCGTTTCCATCCCGAGATTCATCGGTATGGAGCCTATGCCCGCGATTTCCAGAGTATTGTTCTGCGGATTGTAGTTCGAGAAACCGCCTGGGAAGCGCGGCGTGAAAGGCGAATAGAGTTCCCAGCGCAGTCCGAGATCCACCGTTAACTTGCTCGTCGCCTGCCACTTGTCCTGCACGAAAAGGAACAACTCGTTGCCACGGATCGCGGGAAAGTATCCTGCCGCGAGATCACGTCCGGCGAAACTGGCCTGATCCAGAAGAAAGCTCGCCATATTATTCGCGGCGCTGGTTTTTGGCTGCGACGCGCCCGCGGCCGGGTTCAGCGACGTCTGGTTGACGTCGAAATTATATTGGCCGCGCGGGTTGACGGTTTGTGTCTGTAATAACTCATCGCGAATGCGCCGGTAGTCAGCGCCCCACTTGATCGTGTGGTTGCCGAGACTCTTCGTCCAGCTATTGGAAATACTGGCGTTCACTTCCGCGCGGCTCCACGGCAGACTCGCGGAATAGCCTACGATGGGCGTGCTGAACCCGTTGATGTTGATGGAGGGTATTCCGCTGGTCCATGGATCGATGTTGGCGCCAGGGATGCCGAGGGTCGTAGCCTCGTTCTCGTTGTAATCGGACGGGAGCGCGTCATTGTGGTAATGCGCGACGCCCACCCGAAACTCGGCGATCAGAGTGGGAGTGAAGACGCGATTGTAATTGATCCCTGCGCTGTAGGTCTTCTGAATGCTCGTTCCCTGGAACGCCCCCTGCGCGAATCCTCCCGCCACACTGCCAAAAATCGGCGCCTGGAAGACGACGGGACGCGCATAACTGAACCGTCCGCTGAGACGGTTGTTGGCCGACATATTGAAGTCGAGCTTGGTATCGAACGAATCGGTATCCTTCGTGAACGGTAACAGCGCGAAGTAGTTGTTGCTGGGGGTTACGTTGTTGATCTGTTGATTGGGCTCCGGCGTCAGGGCGATGATCTTCGCCGAAATGGAATTGACCCGGCTGGAGGGAATGATATTCCCCTGAAACGGCGTTCGGCCGGTTCCGTCCGGATTGCCGGTAGCGGGGTCGTAGATCGTGGTGTTGGCCGCGCTGAAATCCCCCGTTCGCCACGGCGTCGGCGGGATCGTGCCAGTATTCGAGTTGGCTTCGTGATCGTAGATCTTCAGGTAATCGCCGAAGTAAAACAGCTTGTTTTTCTTAATCGCGCCGCCGACATTGCCGCCCACATAGTTGTAGGCAAGATGACCGATGGAAGTATCGAAAAAGTTGCGCGCGTTGAGCGCGCTGTTGCGCATGAATTCGTAGGCTCCGCCGTGCAGATCGTTGGTTCCCGATTTCAGGACGACGTTCGCGTTCGCGCCCGAGGCGCGGCCGAGCTCCGCTTCAAAGTTGCTGGTGGAAACGTCGACAACTCGTATCGCTTCGATCGGAGGAACCAGGATTTGTAGAAGACCGGTGCGCTCGTTATCGTCGATACCTTCGATCTGATAACTGTTCCCCATGCGCATCTGTCCGTTGACTTCGGTTTGCAGAGAGCTTGCGGCGTTGAAGAACTGCGAGTGCTGGAAGCTTGCGGGCGTGGTGCCGGGCACGAGGTTCAGCAGGCTTTGAAAATTCCGGTTGGTGCCGATGGGCAGATTTGCGGTCTGCGCCAATTCGATTTGCGAACTGGTATCCGCGCGATCTGTCTGCAACGCGGGCGGCTCGCCCGATACCTCAATCGTTTCGGAAAGAGCGCCGGGCTGGATCTGCATGTCGACGCGAGGCGTCTGGTTCACCAGAACGTCGATGCCGGTCCGCACTTCGCGCTTGAAGCCTTTCGCTTCCACGTCCACGCGATAAGTGCCGGGCGTGAGATTGGTGAAGCTGTAATTTCCGCTATCGTTTGTGTCTGAGTTGCGGGAGGCGTTGGTATTGACCTCCAGAATGGTTACTTTTGCGTCCGGCACAACTCCACCGGATGAATCCGTAATGGTGCCAACCAGACTGCCGTTCACCGCCTGGCCCCACAAAAGCGCAGAAATCCCCGTAAGCGCCACAAAGGCGCCGAGGCAAAGCCGTAATTTGCTCATTGGTTCCCCCCTGGAACGTTTTGAGAGCGCAGGTTATCCCCAACCTGCGACAGATCATGTATACACCATTCCGTAACATTGCACAACTCGGGGTTTACGGAACCGGTTCCAGTTATGGGGGACTTATTCAGCTGCTAAGTTTGTGGTTAGCCTAACGTGTCAATAAATGACAGTGAAGTTACCGTCCGGGTGCGCGAAGGCAGCGACTAAGCTCCAGCCAGGAACGCCGGACATCTGCCCATGTGCGGATTCGGGCCGCAGGCTTCGATTGTATGCCTGCCAGACCACGGAACCGCCTTTGCCCCATGCCATGTTTTCGGTCCAGACAAATAAAATCTGCCCGTTGCCATTGACCGCCAGCGCCGGGTATTTTCGATTCACGCCCGTGCCGGGAGCCGCGGTGTTCCCGCTGATGTTGTGAGTGCTTTGGTCAACCCGCCCAAAATAGACTTGCTTCTCCGATTCCCATGCAGAGAAAACGTCTTTCCCGCTCTGCAGCAGAGCCGCGGAACTCATCACGCAGGCCCCGATATTCCAATGAGAGATATCCGCCCCGTGAAATGTTGCGCCCCGATCGGTGGAAGAGAGCAGATACATGTCGCGGTTGACTATTTGTGTCGCCGCTCGAAACGTCATGTACACGGCGCCGTCCGCGGCCGCGAGCGCGCGGCTTCCGCAACAGCCGCATACCCCGGTGGACTCACCATACGCGATTTTTTCGCCCTCGAAACTTTTTCCGCTGTCGGCGGAACGCGCCATCCACACGCGTCGGTTCGATTCGTCCTTGCCGTCAGGAGGCTGAGCGTGCCAGAAGACGTAAACGTTGTTGCGGGAGTCCGCGGCGATACTCGCCCCATCAGCGCCCCACGATGCCTGATTGACGCGCTGAGTGGCGTCGAACCGATCTTTGGAATCGCTCAAACGCGCATAGAGAACAGGCGCTGAGTTCCGGGCCGCGCGCGGCATCGCGGTCGAGGAGCCGATCCAGGCGACATGCACTCGGCCATTGGCCCCGATCGCCAACTGTCCACCGCGGATGTTGCCGGTCGCCATGACTGTCCCAGGCTCGCTGTTCACCCGGATGGATCTCGAAAAAGTTTTGCCGAAGTCGCGCGATGTCGCGTAGTTCAGGTCGCCCTTTGCCGGCTCGCCGGTGAAGTAGAGGAGATGGACGATGCCGTCCTTCTCCACAACCTGCGGTTGAATACCATTTTGCGGAACACGGATGAGGTCTACGGTTGGCTGAGCGACGTTTGACGCGCCGACAGTTGTCGCCAGTGCCACAAGCCCGATGCCGGAGGCGACCGCGAAGAGAATTCGTGATGTCCTCAAGAAAACAGTATCGCGCAATTTCACCGGCAACCTGCAGCGTTGGGCAGCGGCGGTGAGACGATCCCGATATTCCAGTTCCACGGCGTTTTCCCCTCCGCGCGGCGGCGGCAGAGTACGTCTTCGTAGAGCTCGTACATACCCGGCATGGGATTTGCATCTGGCCGCGGAACATCACCGAAGTTCATGTACGCTTTCGAAGAACCGAAGGGCTGCCAGCGCGGCTTGCCCGCGGCCTTCGGAGTTCCGGTCTTGATGAACGAGACCCAGTAATCTCTGATCGCCGCCGCGAAACGGCTTTCCGCCGCCGTCATCTCCATTTTTGGCCAGGCGGAGGGGAGGCGATCGGCGGTCCCGAAGACGTAGGGAAGCTCACTGGCGTGGAATGCGTGCAGTCCGGCTGCGTCCGCCGCGGGGAATCCATGATCGAACAAGTAGAGGAACGCGGCTTGTCCGGCTGCGGTTTGTTTTGTAGCGACGCGTTCGGCGGTCCAGCTGTAGAGCGCGTCGCGCGGGGCGGCGAGGATGCTCTCGGCGAGATTTGATGCGGGATACAGCCGCAGCCAGGCGTCCGCGAGGGGACCGTAGCGCTGCCGGATCGCGGTTGTATAGGCCGCTTCGCCGCTCGGCGCGGGCGGGGCCAGGAATCGCAATGAGCGAATCTCACCGCTGTTGGAACCAACAAGCACCGGCACGTGCGCCTGCTCGCCGCGATCAAAAGTGTCGACGAGCTGCCGGGTCAGCACATGTCCGTCGATTGTCCCGAACGGCAGGTAGCCTGTCAGTGGCGCCTGCTCGGTGATCGCATCCGCGGCCATCGCCCGCAGGCCCACGAGGTCACGCGCTTTCAACTTCGCGGCAAGCTGCGCACCGTTCGATTCGGCGGGTTCTTCGCCGAATCGCTTCTCGCGGAGCTCGGGCGTGGAGATCATATACGCGCTTTCGAGAATCGCTCCCTGGAAGAGACCGCGCGCCAGAGGCGACGCCAGTAAATACAGAACACTGAGTCCGCCGGCGGACTCGCCCGCGGCGGTGACTCGATTGGGATCGCCGCCGAAGGCCGTGATATTTCGTTTCACCCAGCGCAGCGCTTCGATCTGATCGAGCAGCCCATAGTTACCGGAAATATGATCGAGCGATTCAGCACTCAGTTCAGGCAACGCGAGATAGCCGAGAGCACCCAGCCGGTAATTGATGCTCACGACAACGATGCCGTGCTTTGCGAGTGCGGCGCCATCATACATCGTTTCGCTGCTCGCGCCGCCTGTGAGAGATCCGCCGTGAATCCACACCATCACAGGAGCGTTTTTCGCCCTCTCGGGCGTCCAGATATTGAGGAACAGACAGTCCTCACTCATCTCTGCGGGTGGATCGGCATAGATGCTCGCCGCGCGCGGCTTCGGCTGGAAACAGGCGGCGCCGAATTTAGTTGAGTCTCGGACTCCGTTCCATACTGGAACGGCAACGGGAGGTTTCCAGCGCATGGGTCCAACTGGCGGAGCGGCATAGGGCAGTCCACGGAAAACGCGGACGCCACTCTCGATTGCGCCTCGCGCAGTTCCTGCCGGCGAACGCACGATGGGCGCGCCGGCGCCGTGGACAGATAACGCCGTAAGCAGGTATAGTGTGAGGCTGGTGCTTAGTCTGGACATGAGAAATACCTTTCGCGTACTGACATGTTAGTTCGAAATGATTCCGAA
Organism: Bryobacteraceae bacterium; assembly: GCA_036500405.1. GTDB lineage: Bacteria > Acidobacteriota > Terriglobia > Bryobacterales > Bryobacteraceae > BOG-234. The sequence continues at coordinate 10,454 of DASYCD010000119.1, read as the reverse complement.
ACAGGATATTTTCCAGTCAACTGTGGCACGACGTACTGAAAATATCATTGTGTTAACAAACAAAAAATGTTATGACACAAATTAGCAACAGTATTACTAAGAATACGCAGCCATAATAGACTGGGGTTTTTAAGGGGTAACTGACAACTCAAGAGGGGGAGTTCTCAATGAGCCATACGCAGGGTTTAAGGTCGTCGTGTGTCCGGATGTTCCTGGCGGCATTTTTTGCCGCCGCCGCCTGGGGCCAATCCGATCTTTCCACCATCACCGGTACAGTAGACGACCCGAGCGGGTCCGCCGTGCCAAAGGCGAAAGTCACGGTGATCAATGACGGGACGGGCAATTTCCGCGCCACGGAGACGAACGAGGCCGGTAACTACACAGTTTCGAATATTCCGGCCGGAACCTATACGGTCACCGTGGAAGCGCCGGGTTTCAAAAAGTCCACCAAATCCGGAAACATGCTGGACGCCAACGTACCGCTGGGCGTCGACATCAAGCTGGAAATCGGCCAGGCCAGTGAAACCGTTTCGGTCACGGCGGATCCTGGACGCCTCCAGACAGAAAGCGCCACGCTTGGCCTGACCGTGGATGAGCGTCAGGTGCGCGATCTGATGCTCAACGGCCGCAACCCTGTGCTGCTCGCCGCGCTCAAACCCGGCGTCCGTTCCAGCGCGTCGCTCTCCAATTTCAACTTCAATCTCACGGATGGCGGCTTTTCGATGAACGGCTCCCGGCCGAATGACAATGTGTTCTTCTACGACGGTGCAGTCGCCACCCGTACTCGTTCGAACGGCACATCGATCGGCGCCGCCGATGTGGATTCCACGCAGGAAGTGCAGGTGCTGACCTCTGCCTACGCCGCGGAATATGGCCGCTCCAGCGGCGGACAGATTCGTGTGGTCACCAAGAGCGGTTCGCGCGATTTCCACGGCACGGCGTATGAATTTTTCCGGAACAGCGCAATGGACGGCAACACCTGGGCCCGCAACAATTCACCGCTGGCGGCGCTCAACAGCCAGCCGCAGCCGCTCAAGTACAACCAGTTCGGCTACAACTTCAGCGGGCCTGTGTTTATACCGCAGAAATTCAACAAGGACCGGAACAAGTTCTTCTTCCTGTTCGGACAGGAGTGGGTGCGGTACCGAACGTCGCCGTCGAACACTGGCGTTGTTCCGAGTGCTCTGATGCGGCAGGGTAACTTCAGCGAATTGCTGACCACCCCGAACAGCTACTTCTCGAAGCCCTATGTCGTCACTGATTCCGCTGGCAACCCGTATCCCAACAACACTATTCCGCTATCCGCGCAGAGCCCGAACGGCATGGCGTTGATGAGCATGTATCCTCTGCCGATCGCCGGGTTCCAGGCCGGTACCTCGAACTGGATCGGCACGGGAAATGAGATCGATAACACGCGCAAGGATACGATTTCGTCGGATATTCTGCCGACGCAAAAAGATACAATCCGCGTTCGCATGCTCAACTACAACTACTACGTCAAGAACGCGTTTCGCGGCACGTTTCCCACGGTGGCGGAGCAACTCAATCGCCCGAACCAGACCGGCTCCGTCAATTACGTCCACATATTCGGACCCACTGTGATCAATGAATTTCTGGCCAGCGCCAGCGCGGATCACGTCGATATTACGCTGCCGGGCGACGCCTGGGACCGAACGAAGTACGGCGTCACCTATCCCTACCTCTATGGGGCGGCCGCGAAGGATCTCCCGAATAAAGTGCCGACCGTGGCTGTCGCTGGATTCGCCACGTTCGACGGCGGTCCGTATCCGTCGCGCTCCGGCGGCCCAATCTATGACTTCTCCGATAACGTCACGTGGGTGAAGGGCAATCACACCCTCAAGGCGGGCGTCCTCTTCGAGCGCTCCGGTCAGAACGATCGCGACCAGGTGAACATCACCGGCATCCCCGGCGGCGCGAACAATCAGAACGGCGGCTTCACGATCACTGACGCCGGCACTACCCCGGCGGTCGCACGTCTGGCCCTCGGCCAGTTCAACACCTACGCCGAAATCGGACCTCGCGACTATACGCTCTCCCGCGGCAACATGGTCGAGTTCTTCATGCAGGATGGCTGGAAGATCAGCCCGAAAGCCCGCCTGGAAATCGGTTTCCGCGAAACCATCTTGCAGCCTTATCACGCACTGTGGGGCAACTACGATGTGTTTGACGCGCGCTTCTATGATCCCGCCCAGGCGGTGACAATTGACCCCAAAACAGGTTTGATCGTCGCCGGCAGCGGCAATGTTTATAACGGAATCGTGATTCCCGGATCGAGCATCCCCTCCTCCGGCATCGGCCGGTTCCCGAATTCCACCGATCCGATCCTGAAGACGCTCCTGCACGGTCTGCCGAACTCGTACGCCGATACCAAGTACAACAACTTCGTACCGCGTCTGGGCTTCACCTATCAGTTTGATTCGAAGACCGTATTCCGCGCGGGCGGCGGCGGCTTCAAGAATCGTCCGGCGGTCAGCGACGGCACATTCCTCGGCGGCAACTTCCCGTTCCAGGGCTATGTAGCTGTTTCGAACGGCCAGATCGATAATCCTCTGGCTGCGAGCTCCGGCACGCCGACGCAGTTCATCCAGACGCAGGATCCCGTGTACAAAGTCCCGACGGCCTACAACTGGAATGTGACCATGCAGCGTGCGCTGCCCTGGGATTCGAATTTGGAGGTCAGCTACGTAGGCCGCATCGGTCTGTGGCTGGAGCGCGTTCGTAATCTGAATCAGCTTCCAGTGGGTACCTGCCCGAACGGCGCCTGCCCCGGCGGCGTCAACTATTACTCGCTGCTGCCGTACAAGGGCTTCAACCAGATTCAGATCGCCGAGAATGCCGCGCGTTCGAGCTATAACGGACTGAATGTCGGCTGGAACCGGCGCTTTACGAAAGGCCTCGCGTTCGGCGTTTCCTACACCTACTCGAAGAGCTACGACAACGCTTCGGGCCGCAAAGACATTCTATACAACGCCTACGATGACAAGGATTTCTGGGGTCCCTCCAGTTTCGATACTCCCCAGATCATTGTGATCAACTGGATCTGGGAAGTGCCGTATCACAAGACGACGGGCTTCTCCGGCGCCATGTTCGGCGGCTGGCAGATCACCGGCATCACGCAGGCGCAGAGTGGTACTCCGTTCTCCGTCCAGACCGGCGATGATTTTGCCGGCATTGGGCAGAGCCAAAACCAGCCGTGGCAGGTGAATGGCAGCCCCAATTACCCGCATCAGTTCGGAGCCGGCGGATGGCTTGCTGCCACGAATTCGAGCGGCAGTCCGTTCTTCACCAAGCCGCTGCCTGGAACGTTCTCCAATGGCTATCGCAACGAATTCTACGGCGCGGGCTTCTCGAACTGGAATCTGGGACTTTTCAAAACATTCCAGGTCGCGGAGAAGGCCGGTCTGACCTTCCGCGCGGAAGCGTTCAACTGGCTGAATCACCCGAACTGGGGCGGCGCCAACGGTGGAGCTCCAAACAGCAATCCGACATCGTCGGCGTTCGGAACCATCACCACGAAGGACAGCCGGCGGCAGTTGCAGTTGAGCTTAAAGCTGAATTTCTAAGTAGCGGCGTTTCTACGCGCCCGGTGTCCTTTTGACGCCGGGCGTTTTTTAATTTGCCCCACCGCTTGACACCGGCCGCGCGATCTCGCAATATGGCGTGATGCGACATGTCGTCTCCGGAAAATACGTTGCTCTCGGGGGCTCCCTCCTTATCCTTCTAATCGCCTTCGTAGCCTATCGAGCCCGCACGTTCAACTACTGCGCAGGGTACGAAACCCGCAATTCCCATTTCAGTATTGTGGGCGGGGATCAGGTATGTCGCGCTGGGGAAGAGTCCACGGCGTTCCAGCCTTTGTGGCGGAGGGCAGGATTGGCGGGGAAGTTCAAAGTGATCGGGCAAACCACGGTCCACGCGTTCGTCCCGTAAAGTCCCGCGAGTGGCCGTCTATATGCACTCCGCTCCACATGGATAGAATCCCCATTCCCGAGCAGGATGTAGTTCCTCTGGAACGCATCGCAGCCGATGTCACAGGCCTGCGGATTTTACTGGTCAATCTTTTTGGGATTTCCGGTCCGGCTGGAAAGTGGATCCTGGTCGATTCCGGTTTGCCCCACTCCCACGACCACATCCAGAAATGGGTTGACAGCCACTTCGGTATAGGTGCGCGCCCTGAATTCATCGTACTGACCCACGGGCATTTCGATCATGCCGGTTCGGTGGAATGGCTCTCGGCCGACTGGTCTGTACCGGTATATGTCCACTCCCTGGAACTCCCGTATGTGACCGGCAAATCCGAATATCCGTCGCCCGATCCATCCGTCGGCGGCGGCCTCATGTCGCTGCTCTCCCGGCTGTATCCTCGGGGCCCGGTGGACATCACGCAGCATGTGCGTGTTCTGCCGGAGGACGGCACGATTCCTGGATTCCCCGATTGGCGCTGGATCCACACGCCCGGGCATACGCCGGGTCACGTTTCGCTGTTCCGCGAAAATGACCGCACTCTCATCGTGGGCGATGCATTTGCTACGACGAAACAAGAATCGTTCCTGGCGATAGCGTCACAGCGTCCCGAACTGCACGGCCCGCCCGCGTATTTCACGACCGACTGGGATGCCGCCCGGGATTCCGTGCGAAAGCTTGCGGCGCTCCGGCCTGTTACTGTCGCGGCTGGACACGGTCAGCCGCTCTGCGGCGCCGATGTCGCCGATCAATTGGATAGACTCGCCAGGGATTTTGACAGTGTGGCGCGTCCTGAGCATGGCAAATATGTGGACCGCCCAGCGGCTTGATGCCGCTACGGCGTGCTGACCCACTCGCGGTCATCCCCTTCCTCGCGCGGTTTCTGATTTGTTCCGGCGCTTCCGGCCCCGCTGGCTTTGGCGGCTACGCATTCCACCTCGTGGGTTTTCAATTCCCCTTCTGTGTTGAAGTGTCTCCCGCAGGCTTCGCATCGAAATTGGTTCGTGCCGGGATTTGCTGGTGTGGGCATGCACTTCCTCATGCAATTTCACAGCTATTGGGGAGCGGAACACCACTTGCGATGGCAATTGCCAGGAGTAACCAATTGTCTGATTCAAAGACGTCGATTTCAATCCGGAAGGCCGCGCGGGAGAACTTCAACTTCGCATCCCTTCGGCCTGGGCAGGAGGAAGCCATCCGGGCTGTGCTCGAGGGCCACGACACGCTTGTCGTGCAGCCGACGGGGTCCGGCAAGTCGGCGATCTACCAGATAGCGGGGCTTCTGACTGGCGGCGCCACTCTGATCATTTCTCCGCTGATTGCCTTACAGAAAGACCAGGTGGACTCCCTGGATGCGAATAATATCGCCGCGGCCGCCGCGCTGAACTCCGCGCAGCCGCTGGCTGAAATCCGGGAAGAACTCGAAAAAGTCGAGGAAGGGCAACTCGACTTCATCTTTCTCGCTCCGGAACAACTCCGCAAGCCCGAAACAATCGAGACCCTTCGCGCCGCCAATATCTCTCTTTTCGTGGTCGACGAAGCGCATTGCGTCAGCCAATGGGGTCACAATTTTCGCCCCGACTATTTGCGTATCGGAGCCGCGGTCGAAGCGCTGGAGCATCCCTGTGTTCTTGCCCTGACCGCCACAGCGACTAAACGGGTTCGCGACGAGATTGTGGAGCGTCTGGAAATGCGCCGGCCGAAAATCTTCGTGCGTGGCTTCGATCGTCCCAACATCCAGCTGCGCGTGGACCGATTCAAGACGGAGGACGAGAAACGTGAGGCGCTCGTCCATCGTGTCCGGTGGTCGGATAAGCCCGGCATCATCTATACCGGCACGCGCAAAGCGGCCGAGCAGATCATGCAGGGGCTCGCCGCGGAAGGGATGAACGCGCTTTTCTACCATGGCGGACTGAAGGCGCGGGACCGCCACGCCATCCAGGAACGATTCATGGCGGGCGAGGCCGACGTTATGGTGGCGACGAACGCATTCGGGATGGGCATCGATAAACCGGATATCCGGTTCGTCTATCACTACGATGCGCCCGATTCGCTCGATTCTTATTACCAGGAAATCGGACGCGCCGCCCGCGATGGCGAGAATGCCGACGCCGTCCTGTTTTATCGCAAAGAAGACATCGGCGCCCAGGGATTCAAGTTAGGCGGGCGGCTCGATACGAGTCTGCTCGATCGACTCATCGGGCGTGTGATGAAAGCAGCCGAACCGATCGGCGTTGAAGATCTTGCGACCAGTCTTGGTTTGACACAACGCAAACTCATCGGCGCGCTGCAGCATCTGCAGGACGCGGGCGCGATCGACATGCGTCCGGATGGAACTATTCACGCCGTCCCGGGAGAAGATCCGGATCAGGCTGTGACGATCGCCGTGGAGCGGCACGAATTGCGCCGCGATGCCAAACGGGAGCGCCTGCGCCGAATGCGCGATTACGCGGACGCCGCCGGTTGCCGCCGTGAGATGCTTCTGCAATATCTGGGGGACGATTTCGCGGGACCCTGCGGGTACTGCGATAACTGCGAAGCCGCGAGCGGACAACCGGTCGCCGATCCCGAAGTAGGAACAAGAAGAGAAGTTGCATAACTCACATAGCGTGCCGCCCGGCGCCAGCTTACTTGTCGCCGCCAAAGTCCATCCTGGACCCGACCTCGAACTTACGATAGTCACGAAACTCGGCTTCGTTTTTCCACGCGCCGCTCCGGCGGTCCAGTCTCGTCTCTGACTTGACAGGAAGCAGGTAGCGGTTCCCGGCGACCTCAATAACGTCATAATCAACCGCGGTAACCGCCTTGATGTCAGGCTCTGAAGGGACGTGGTCCGCCACGTGATCCAGGTGGACGACCTCACCGGTGTCCCGGTCAATTTCCAGCGTCCCGTGAAAACCTACAACGACCCGGCGCATCTTATCTCGCTGGCCAGTCTCAACGAAGTAGGTCGAGTGGGCCCGCTCAACCTCATAAACGTAGACGGCAACTGTGCGGCTGTCAGCGTCCTTCCAGCTCTTCCAGTGGAACGACGTCTGCGAAACGGGATCGAAGATGTTCCGGAGAATGCCGCCGAATTCGCCGGTGCTGGTAACCCCGAGATCGCCACTGTGAACGCCTCGGTCCGTTGGTTCGCCGTTTAACAGCTTGAGCTCGTGCGCCTCGTGCCCCTGAAAATAACTCAGGCTGACCGTCAGCTTGTCGAGGGGCGACCAACCCGGTATCGGGTCGACTATTGTCGCCCCGATACCCGCAGCAACTCTCCTGCCCGGCACGGAGCCGAGTTGATACCGGGAGACTATTTCGGTGCAGACGAAGTCGGGCAGGGAGCGGGCATAGGCCAGCGATTTCTGGCGGCTCTTTTCGATGACCGCGGCGGCATCCGCAGTGGACGGCTTTTCCGCCGCCATCAACGCGGACACCAAAACCAGACCCGAGAGGGCATGAGCTAACTTGTGCATGCGTCGCCCCTTTTCGGGGCGAGTATATCACCGTGCGCCGGCAGCGGCCGTCTACTTATCCGCCCCAAAATCCATCTTCGAGCTGACATCGAACTTTCGATAATCCTGGAAGGCCGATTCGTTTTTCCAGGAGTTGGCATTGCTGTCTATGTTCGTTTGCGAATGCGCCGGAAGCAGATAACGGTTCCCGGACACTTCAGAGAAGTCATAGTCAATCTCAGTAACTACGCCGGTAATCTGTAGTTCTGAAGGAATGCGGTCCGCGATGTGATTCAGGTAAAGAACCTCGCCGGTTTCCCGGTCCATTTTCACCGTCCCGTGAAAACCCACCGTCGCCCGATGCGCATTTTCTCCCTCGCCGCTGTCCACGTAGTAGTGCGAGTGAATTTTCTTAACGTTATAGCTGTAAGCGGCGGCCGGGCGGCCGCGAACGTTTGTCCAGCTCTCCCAGCGGAACGAAGTCCGCGATGCCGGATCGAAGATGCTTTTGAGAATGCCGCCGAATTCGCCGGTACTGGTGACGGAGAGGCTATCAAACGATCGATGAGTTGGTTTGCCGTTCAATAGCTTCAACTCGTGGGTTTCATGCTGCTGGAAGTAACTGACGTTCACCGCGAGCTTGTCAACCAGGACCCAATCCGGCGGATCCCTTGGCGCCGCCCTTCCCGGGGCGCCGAGTTTATACCGGGAGATTGTCTCGGTACAGACGAAATCCGGCAGGGAGCGGGCATAGGCCAGCGATTTCTGGCGGCCCTTTTCTATGAGCGCGGCGGCATCCGCACTAGATGGCTTTTCCGCCGCCATCAGGGCGTAGACAAACACGCAACCCAAAAGGGCAGGAACTAACTTGCGCATGCGCCTCCCTTTCGGGGCGAGTATATCATTTTGTCCCCACTGGAAAATGACGGAAAATCGAGCCCCCGGGCCGGGTGTATACTTGCCGGTCATGAAGATCCTGATCGCCTTCCTTGTGGGGGCCATTTCCATTTGCGCCCAGACGCCGACGCCCGCTGAGAGCATCGAAGCAGCCCGGAACGGGCCCGAATCGCCCGCGATGAAACAACGCGTGGCGGGAGTCACCACCCCGGCGCAGGTCATCGTTTGGGGTCAGGACTACCTGTTTCTGGGGACGTCGCCCTCGCCCGTGACGATCTCGATCGACCTCGAGCCGGAGAAGGCGATGACGCAGGTGGATCCGACCCACTGGATGTTGCTCGCCAAAATGCGCACCGGCGTGCTTCACGAGTACCAGCTCTATTCAGCGGGCAAGCCGCTCGGCAATCGTGGCGACGCGGTCGGATATAACCCGGATTCCTATCCGCAAGCCGGTGTGGCGCATGGCAAGCTCAGTGAGAAGCACACGTTGACCAGCAAAATCTATGACGGCATGAAATACGACTACTGGACTTATGCGTCCGCTGGCGTCGACCCGAATGTGCCGGCGGCCCTGATGGTCTGGCAGGACGGTCAAGGTCTGGAGAACCCGCTGGGCGGAATCCGGCTCATCACGGTGACGGACAATCTGGTGGCGCAGGGCTTGCTGCCGCCTATTGTTCACGTCATGATCGCGCCCGGCATGTCCCCCGCGGGCCGCCCGATGCGCTCCATCGAATACGACACGGTGAGCGATCACTATGTCCGCTTCCTGATGGAAGAAGTGCTGCCGGACGTCGAAAAGACTTACAAGCTCCGGCAGGATGGCTATAGCCGCGCGATCGCGGGAGAGTCCTCAGGCGGAATCTGCGCTTTCAACGCCGCGTGGTTCACTCCGGACAAGTTTTCGCGCGTTCATTCGGCGGTTGGCAGCTTCACGTCGATTCAGTGGCGGTCCAAAGAGAATAACGATGGCGGCAACGTGTATCCGTTCATGGTCCGCAAGGATCCCAAGCGGAATATCCGGGTCTGGATGAGCGACGGACGGGACGATCTCGAGAACAACCACGGATCGTGGCCGATGCAGGCCATCCAGATGGCGAATTCCCTGAAGTTGCGCGATTACGACTTCCACTTCCGCTTCGGAACCGCCGCTCATGGCGGGGCTCAGGCCGCGCTCGATCTGCCGGAGTCGCTGATGTGGCTCTGGCGGGATTACGATCCGAAAAAGACTTCGCAGGAATTCACCATGGATCCCGCCGAAAAAGAGAAGCCCTTCTTCCGCGTAAATACACTGAATCGCGAGGCCTGGTAACAGTAGTTTTCACGCACAAATGGACTGGCTTCAGGGGGTACTGGAACTAGTTGCGTCACTCGAATTGTGCAGGGTGATTTACGAGTTAACTCCTCTCAGATGAGGCGGATAGCCAATAGCAATTCTTTATACGTCTCCCTCCCGGCATCCGGAGTGACAATCTCTTCGAATAGCCCGGTTTTTTTGGGCCACTTTGATTGACATCACCCCCGCGATTGTGATCTAGTAATTGGCACTGGTGATTTGAAGGTTCGACCAATCTAGGTGGGACTACCCTACACAAGGGGAGGGGAAATGAAATATATAACGAGAAGTTTGTTTTTAGCATGTCTCGCTGTGTCACTGTTTCTGCTGCCGGCATCGGCGCAGATTACGACAGGTACCGTGACGGGACGAGTCGTTGACTCGTCAGGTGGCGTCATTCCGAATGCGCAAGTGGTTCTGATCAGCCAGGCTCAGAACACGAGAAGTTCGGCGGTCCAGACGAATGGTAGCGGCGACTATGTAATTCCGAACATCACAGCCGACACATACAAAGTAGAAGTGACGGCTCCGGCGTTCAAGACAGCGGTGGTAGCCGGAATCGTGGTTACGGGCGGCGACCGCGTCGGCGTTCCGCTCATTACGCTTCAGGTCGGCGGAACCACTGAAACAGTAACCGTCACCGCGGAAGCAGCCCTTCTGCAGACGCAGAGCGGCGAGCGTTCCTATGCGATCGAAACCAAGTCGATCGAAAGCCTGCCGATTTCACACGGCAACTTCACAAGTCTGGTTGCCTTTGTTCCCGGCGTGGATGGCGGCAACACCACCTCTGCCGGCGG
>DASYCD010000118.1:0-13692 GCA_036500405.1 Bryobacteraceae bacterium | reverse complement strand
CCGCTGAAGATGGCTGGCGGACGGCGGTACTGCAGCATTTGCCGGTAGAGATAGTCGGCGAGGTCCGCATTGATGCCCCAGCCCGCGAGATAAGAAAGCCGGAGGTTGGCGTCCGTGTTGAGCGGCGTATTGGCGACCCAGGGCTGCAGGTCGGCGGCAGTACCCGTGTACGTGGAGAAAAGATCGCCCACGCTTTCGATCCCGATGTCGTGCAGTGACTGGCGCACGGTGGCGTGTTCGTCGCGGTCATACTTCTCCTGCGCCTTATCGAGATCGACGTGCAGCGCATCGAGCTGGCCCATGAACACCATGTCGTAGCCGAGGCCGTCGCGCGTGTTCGACCAGACGCTGCCGTTCGGAAACGCCTTGAAGAACGTCGCGAGCTCGCTCTTGAACGTGAGCTCGTCGGTCTCATAAAGCGGCACGTAGAGGGTGAAGATGCCGCCGGGGTTCAGATGGCGCTTCACGGATTCGTAGTATTCCACCGAATAGAGCGCAGCCGTCCCTTTGACGAAAACATCGAGCGGGTCGGACGCGATGATGTCGTACTTGTCATTGGTTGTCATCAGGTAGTGGCGGGCGTCGTCATAAACAATGCGCGTCTTCGGATTGTTCTTGACCGCATAATTCTGCGGCGCGAAAAACATGGTTGACGCCGGCGGGATCACCGGCTCGATCTCGCAAACCGTGATGTGTTCGATGCCGGGGTAGCGCGTAAACGATCCGGCGGACACGCCCGCCCCGAAACCGATCCCGAGTACCGACTTCGGATTCGGGTGCAGCATGGCGGCGAGGTGGCCCACCATGCGCTGCAGCTTCATGTCGAAGATTTCGGTGGTTGCTTCGACATGGCCGTTGACGTTGACGTAGATGGCTCCATTGTTCCAGCGTGAAATCGCGACCGACGAATTGCGTCCTTCTTTCGTGTAGAGGATTTCGGACTGCCCCGCGTTCCGTCCCATGAAGCGGCCATAGGCGATCAGTTCGCCGGGGGTGGGCTGGAGGTTGATGGCGAGGAGAACGGTCGCGCCGACGGCGGCTGCGAGCGCGGCGGCTCCCATTGCCTTCTTTGCCCGCGGAGCCAGCAGCAGCAGTCCGCTGCAGGCAGAAACGAGCAGCAGTACCCGCTGCGAATTCTGCGTGCCGATGCCGGGGATGAGCACCAGGCTTACCAGCAGCGCGCCGAAGATACCACCGAGCGTATTAGCCGCGTAGATCGAGCCCGCGGTCTTCCCGGAATCCTGTCCGGGTTCGGAGATGGCGGCGCAGGCGAGCGGGAAACTCGCGCCCCAGAACAGCGTGGCAGGAAAAATGGCGATCGCGACCAGCTTGAGATCGAGCCAGTACATGTGCCAGCCGTCCATCGTGGTGAGAACGTCGTCGTTCCAGAACGGCAGGTGGAAGGTATTGACGATGGTGTAAGCGGTCCACGCGAAGCCCAAAACCAGGAGGATCTGGCACCAGCCGAGCGCGTTGCGTGCGTTCACTCTGCGAAGCAGCCAGGAGCCGCCCGCTGTGCCGATGGCGAGTCCCGTCAGGAACACCGCGAGAATAATGGCGAAAACGTATACGGTAGCGAGCAGCAGATAGCCAAGCAGGCGCGTCCACACAACTTCCGCGCCGAGCGCAACCGCGCCCGAAAGCGCGATCGTGAGATAGACCGGCCAGCGGCTCTGTCCGGATGGCGCGCCTGCGGAACTGGCCGAAGCTTCAGCTTCGGGAGCCGGACCACTGACCGGCACCGCGTGAGGCGTGGATGAAGCGAGCGACAGACTCACCACGGCCACGATCACATTGATCGCCGCGGCGAAGAGCGTGCCCGCCGTGGTGTTGTATTCGCGCAGCAGCCAGAATCCAGCGAGCAGGCATCCAACAACGGCTCCGGCGGTATTGCCGCCATAGAGCCAGCCCCACCACGCTACGGCGCGCGGCGACGCCTCCAGCCAGCGCACAATCGAGGGCAGCGACGCGCCCATCAGAATCGTGGGCGGCAGCATGCAGACGGCGGCCACCACGCCACGGAGGATCATGCCCCCCAGGCCGTTCGCCGCGCCAGCCCAGTAAACCTGGCTGATCGATGGCATCGCAAACTGCACCAGAATCGCGAGCGCGGCAATGGCCAGCTCGATGAATGCGTAGATGCGCAGCGGATGGTTCTTCGTCAGATTCAGCCGCGGAAACAACGTACTGCCGATGCAGAGCCCGCCCATGAACGTCGCGAGCAGAACGCCGAGCGAAACCGACGTCGATCCAATCGCCAACTGGAGCGCCTGATACCAGACGACCTCATAGATCAGGGCGGAGCACCCGCTGCCCGCGAAGAGCAGCAGGAGCAGGGGAAGGTAAGCGGATCCGCTTTTGGATGGAGTTTCGGCTTTGGCCGTTTGGCTGGTCAGTACGTCACTCATGTGTTTACGGGATTGACTTGGAATTTTGCTACTACTGGAAGGCTAGGGTATCACGGTTCGCGGACCGGTCATTGTAAACAATGCTAAGGGGTTAAAAGTCTGGTAAGTTATTGAATTCAGGGGGTTGCGCGATGATTGAGCAACTGAAGCAGGCGATCGACACCAATGATTTCCCACAGTTGCGTGAGTTGATGACCGCGCACCCGGACCTGCACCACGCCCCGTTGGGGTACGGCAAGGACGGTCCTCTGACGTGGGTGGCCGAGTGCCGGGTTCCCTGGGAACCGCCGTCTCCGGTGCGGCTCGCCATGGCGCGGTGGATGATCGAAAACGGGTCCGATGTCCACCAGGGCGGCGATGGACCTCTGATGCGCGCCACGCTGAACCGGGATCGCGTGCCGATGATGGAGTTGCTGGCGGAGCACGGGGCAGATGTCAACGCCGAGTGGCATGGCGACTACCCGATCCTGTTCGCCGCCTGCGAGACCGTCAATCCGGTCACGATGCGGTGGCTCCTGGAACATGGCGCCAATCCCAATTGCCCGAAACCTGGCAGGAAAGACACGGCCCTCGACTATCTGATCGGTACGTATGCGCGCTCGGCGGAACTGCCGGTTTGCATAGATCTTCTTGCATCCGCGGACGGCCGCACGCGTTTTGATTTGCCGGGCGTAATGCCGATATTGCGCGGACGCGCGGAGGACCCTGCGCCGGATCTGATCCACCGGCAGTTTCCAGAGCTGAACTTCGGAAGCACCGGCGCGCGGCGGCTTTTGCTGGAGGGCGGAACGCTACTGCACGTAGCGGCGGAATTCGGCAATGTCGAAGCCGCACGGTTGCTCCTCGCGCGCGGAGCGTCACCGAACGCGGATGGCGGCAGCGGACAGACGCCGATCTTCCATTCCGTCTCGCAATTTCGTGACTGGGGGCTCGAAGTAACGCGCGTGCTGATCGAGGCGGGCGCCGACCTCGCCATTCGCGTCAAGCTGCCAGGGCAATACGATCAACCCGATCACTTTCCCGAATGCACGCCGCTTGGCTACGCTCTCCAGTTCCCAGCGGAGGACTGGCCAGGTGGCGGAAATCCGAAAACGATCGAACTGCTTCGCGCGCACAACGCGCCCGAATAGCCCTCGCTATTCCTTCGGGAGCTTCGGTCCTTTGCGCGTGCTCGCGGCCTTCACGCACTCCTCCACCTGCGCCTCCGCTTCCTTCTGGCGGCGCTCCGAATCCGGCGTCGCCGGCTTCCAATACTTCCATCGCGCCACATTTTTCTGATACAAAAACTGCGCCCACTCGTAGTGCCGGTTCGCGAAAAGCATCCGGGCGTAGAGCGCATCGAGATCGGCGGCGGCGATGGTGGCTTCGAGTGTGGGATGCAGGACCGCGAGAAGTTGGCTGGCCTGCGGTTCGGCCTGCAGGATGAGCGAGGATGCGTCGTCCTGTTTGCCATGCTCGAAAGCGTCTGTTGCCCGCTTCGTGGCGTCAGCCACGCGCGCGACCGTTTGAGCGTACCAGGGCTCCGTCGTTTCATCAGGAGTTGGCGCCGGAGCCGGCGGTTCTCCTCCGCCGCATCCGGAGAGAATGGCCAGCAGCATGGCAATGCCCAGAATTCGCACGACTTCAGGATCTCAGATCAGATCGGCGAAAGACTTCCGCAGCTTGTGGAACCAGGCGTGGCCCGCAAGGAAAAGCACGATGCCCGCGAGCGTGGTCCACAACAAAGGAATCCAATCCGGCGCGGAAGATTCGAGCAGTATGCGGCGGTAATTCCGCACCAGTACGTAGACGGGGTTGAGGTGAGTCAGGCGCAGAGCCTGCGGAGACAGTACGTGGGCCGGCTGCGATTCGGAATAGCAGATCGGCGTCACGAAAAACCAAATGGTGAGCAGATAGCCGTTGATCTGCGCGAGATCACGAACGAATACGCCGAGCGCGGCCAAAAACCAGCAGAAACCGGCGGTCAGCAGCACCTGCGGAACAATCAGCACCGGCAGGTAGAGCATCGTGAGCGGAATGTGTCCCTTCCCAATGAGCAGCGCGACCACAAGAACCAGGATTCCGAAAAACTCAGTGACCAGCCCCGTCGCGACAAGGTTCACCGGCAGAATCTCCACCGGAAACACCAGCTTGCGAATGAAATTGCGATGCTCCACCAGAATGCCGGGCGCGCGCGCAACCGCATCGCTGAATGCCAGCCACGGCATCATGCCGGTGAGGAAATAGAAGGCAAAACCGGTGGTGGTAGGATCGTTATCCGCCTTCGCGCCCAACACGATGCCGAACACGAAGAAGTACGTCAGCATCAACAGCAGTGGATTGAGGATGGTCCACAGTGCGCCCCCCAGTGATCCAGCGTAGCGGCTGCTGATATCCCGGCGCACCAGCGTGTTGATCAGGCTGCGATTGCGCCAGGGCTGGCGAATCGGCAGCGCGAACGCATTGCCCAGACTGCGGATCATGCGGCGGCGCGCAACGGCGCTCTTATCCGCCAGTTGCCAGCGTTGCAGCGCGGGCGCGCTCGAATCATCCACCGCGACGTCAATCAGGATGAACGGCGAGCCCTTCTCATAGAGCCACGCCACGTGTTCCTGCATGGGAGACACGTAAACCGAATAATCACCCGGCTCCTGCGGAAGCGGAATACGCGTTTCAATCACCTTCTCGCCGCCGGGAGGAAGATCGAGCGGCGCGCGTTCGCCATCGATCACCAGCGTGCCGGTTGGATTATCGAAAAGATGATAGCCAGTGTTCCAGCCCTCGCCCGCGCGCCACGGGGCGTTCGAACGGTTCCGGATCTTCGTGCGCACCACGAGGAAACGGCCGGCCAGACTGACGTGAGTGTCCTGAAATTCAGCGGTCACGAGTAGAGCCATGCCGGCCAGCGGTTCTTCACCGGACCGGCTTTGCGGGCCACGGCATAAATTCCGTCCCCCCGCAGATCGTGACTGAGATGATAGCGCTTCAACAGGTGGGTAATCCAGGCGAATTCCGGATGCGGCTCATCGAGGAACTCGCCGGTTTCGAGCAGAACCATTTCGAAGCCCGAGTCGGTGAGCAGATGCTGCACCTCCATCGGGACGTACTCGCGATTGTGCCGCGCCTCGGCTTCCTCGCCTTCCACGCGCGGCCGAATGTAAGCCGGGAAAAACGCCGGATGATAGCCCAGTAGAATCGCCGAGACAGAGCGCAGCGATCCGATGTTCGGCGTGGTGAGAACAAGATGTCCGCCTGGCTTCAGGATGCGGTTAATCTCGCTCATCATGTGCATCGGATCTTCGAACAGATGCTCAATCAACTCACAGCAAAGCACCGTATCGAAAGACGCGTCCGCATAGGGATACGGATCTTTCTCGGCATCGAAAAGGTCGATATCGCATTCGAACACCTGGCCCGATTCCGACGTAATGACTTTGTGATCGGTACGGCCCGCCGGCCCGTAATAGCAGCCGCGCACCGTTCCATAGCCGAGCTGAAACTTCAGCGGCGCGGTGATCTGCATATACGCGCCCATTTCGAGGACAGACTTCGATTCGTCTCCCCGCGGCGTAATTTCGAGCGTATGGACGAAGCGCGTCTTGTGCGCCGCCGCGTATCCCTGTGCGTCGGGCGCAACCCATGTCGTAATGGATTCCAGCGCGACCGGCTCCGCGCCGCCCGCGGACACGCCTGTGATCGGCTCTACCGGCGACTCCGGTGTCGCAGATGGATCCTGCATGAAACCGAGATAACGTTGCGCAACCGTGGTCCAGTTACATTCGTGCGCAGCCCACTCTTTCGCGCAATTCCCCATCGCCTGCGCCAGTTCCGGATTCGAAACCAGCAAATCGAGGAATTCGAAAATCAGATCCTCTTCACCGGCGCCTGGCGCGACCTTCAGACAAATATCGTCCGGCAATTCCGAGAACGAGCCGACGTCGCTCACGATGACCGCTTTTCCCAGTCCCAGCGCGCGCTGCAAAGACCCGGACGTTTCGCCCACCGTCGGGAAGCGCAGGTTGAGAACAATGTCGCATGCGCCCATCAACTGAACGAATCGGTCGATATCAGCATGGCCGATCAGCCGCACATGCTCGCGCAGCCCCAGCGAACGAATGATCTGATCCACCGGAAATTCCGGATGCGGTTCGCCCACCAGAATCATGCGCGCGCGCGGCTCCACTCGAACCAGGCGGCGCAGCGCCCGCAGCGATTCCGCAATGCGCTTATACGGCTTGATAAATCCAAACGCGCCAATGAGCGGCGTGGTTTCGTCGAGCCCTAAACTTTGCCGCACGGCATTGCGATTCGTCGCCGGCAGCCAGACGCCATGCGGAATGACGGCGACCGGACCTTCGAAGCCCTGCTCGCGCACCATCCGCTCCACGAAATGACTGTGAACGATCACGGCTTTCGAAGCGCTGAGCAGACGTTTCGCCATCGGCAGGCCCTCGTAATCCGGACCCACTTCGAGACGCCGCACGCGCTCCGCGAACGCCAGAGCAACCGCGCCGCCATTGAATTCGCATTCGGCGAGGTAGCCTTCCCAGTCATCGCGCGTGATCGTGAGATGCGCCACCAGGTGATGCAGATTGGCTTCATGCATCACGACGAAGCCAGGATGCCGCAGCGCCGTTTCGTAAACGAAATCGTGATGAGGGTTGTTGCCGATGTGATAAAGCGCAGCGTCAAAGCGCGCCACATCGAATTTGCGGGCGGCCCCTTCGGAATCGAAGATCTCCACATCCGCGACCTTGCGAAGCTCCGCCACAAGCGCTTCGGAATAGTCCGCAATGCCGCTCTTCGAAGGCGGCATGGGAGAAAACAGCGCGAGACGAAAACGGCTCAGCGGACAAGCTCCATTGAGAATTTTCCCATCGCGAGAGGCACCCGGACGGAGAGCGGCGTGCGCGCCGGATCTCTGTCGAAGTATGCCTCAAACGTGATGTCAGATGCCGGTCCGCGGATGTGGCAGACAATCTTATCGGTCACAACCTGCTTGTTGCCTGACGTGATGGTGGCTGCTCCTGCATATTCAAAGCTGCCATTGTAGGTGGCGCCGAAAATGATCTCCTGCGCGAGCGGCATGCGCCCCTGTCCCAACTCGCGGCGCGCATAGTAGAGGAACGCCAAAGCATCGCGGACGCAGGCCGAAACACTGCTCTTGCTCTCGCCCACTTTGTTGGAGGGCGTACGGGTCGCAACCCCGGCGGCCTGATCGATGGTCACGATTTCACTGCTCTTTTTATTGCCGTGCGACGTGTTTTTATGGAACGTCCCGGAGCAGAGATCTTTCGTGGCCGTGCTCTCGAAAGAGTCCTTCACCGCAAAGCCGGGGACGCCGGCGTCCACTGTGAAATCGAATTTCCAGCCGGTGGGCGTGCCGGTGGCGGACATATGCGCATCGCCCAGACTCAGTCCGCTCGGCCAGTTGATGGCGTAGGAAAGGCTCTCGTTTGTGAACGGGAAGCCCTTGAGGACCGGTTTCGCCTCTTTCGCCTGCGCGCCGGATGCTCCCGCGGCCTTCGGCGGCGGCGTGATGCGGACGGGCGCGGGTTGGGAAAATGCGGTGTGAAAAGCCAGCCCAGCCCCCAACAGAAGGGCGAGCCGGAGAGCGATCTTCTTCATCATTTTCCGGGGCGCCTTAAGGGAGCCACTACTGGGGATTCTATCGCGGCGCGGGAACTCGTCCCGGTTCTGCATTCGGCCACGATCTCGCGGTAGATATCCAGCGTGGCGAGAGCGCTCTTGCGCCAGTTGAAGTGCGCCGCGCGCTGCAAACCGCGGGTTTCCATCCGCTTGCGCAGTTCGGCATCGAGCAGAACATCGGCCATCGAGCGCGTGATACTGGCGGGATTGCGCGGATCGAACAGCAGCCCGGCGCCCTCCGCCACTTCCGGCATGGCGGACGTGTTCGAGCAGGCAACGGCGCACCCGCAGGCCATGGCCTCCAGAATCGGCAGGCCGAAGCCCTCGTAGAACGACGGAAACACGAAGCAATCGCAGGCGTTATAGAGCTGGATCAGGTCGGAATCGCTGACGAACCCGGTGAAGTGGATGCGCGACGCCACGCCCGAAGCCTGAGCCGCCGCCATCACGCGCGAGGTGAACCAGGTTTTCTGGCCGGCAAGGACCAGATGATGCGGCAGTTTAGGATGGGCCGCCAGCAGGCTGGCGAAAGCGTTGATCAGGCCGATGTGATTCTTGCGCGGCTGTAAATCGCCCACCGAGAAAATAAAGGGCGCCTCGATCCCGAAATGGTCGCGAACTGTCCGGGCGGCTCGCCCGCGGGTGACAACACGGAATTCGGGACTGGCGGCGTTTGGAATCACGCGAACCTTATCGGACGAAACGGGATGAGTACGCAGAATGGCGTCGCGTGAAAACTCGCTGACGGTGATGATTCGGGCCGCCAGCCGGATCGTCCGGGCTACGGTGAAGCGCAGTTGCGAGCGCCTCGCCGCCGTAAAATATTCCGGGTTTTCGATAAAGCTGACGTCGTGGACAGTGGACACCACAGGCACGCGATTGATGAGCGGCGCCGTGTACTGAACATGGAGCACGTCCGGCTTATCGGCCGCAACGCGGCGCGTCAGATCTCTCCCCAGCCGGAGGTACGGATTTGCCGAAATTTGGCGGGTCTGAAGTTTGCGCGGGACCAGTTTCTCGGCGCCGGGCTCGGAAACGTAGGCAAAGAAAACGGATTCTGGCTCAATCGCGACGAACTCACGCAACAGGCTTCGAACGTAAACTTCGTTTCCGGTCAAATGGCGGCCGATCGCATGGGCGTCAACGGCGATTCGCATCTGCCTCCTCAGTATAGCGGCCAGTACCGGCTTCGGGGATCAAATGGATTGAATCCAATAGTTTCCACGCTGCTGGCCAGGAATATCTTTCTTCGAACAGGCGGCGGCCATGGAATGCGAGTTTGGCTCGTCTGCTGGGATCGGCGTTTAGCTCAGCAATTGATGTACCGTAATTCCCCGAGGTATTCGCGATGACGATCTGCTCATCGTCCCTGCACTCCAAACCCTCTGCCGCCAAAGAAGTTGCGACGACTGGCCGTGCCGCCGCCCAGGCTTCCAGAATCTTGACGCGGGTCCCGCTGCCGGAACGCAGAGGAGCGATGACAATCCGCGCCCGGGCAATGGCGGATCGAGCGTCTTCGACCGGGCCCGTAGTCTCGATATCGAGCCCGGAAGGCAGCAGATGCCGAATGAACTCATCCCCGCGGCCGACCAGACGAAGCCGGAGATCGGGGCATCGCCGGTGAACCTCCGGCCAGACTTCGGAGACAAGCCAGCGGACCGCGTCGATATTCGGGTGGTATTCGAAATTGCCGGAGAAGACAACAACCGGCTCTTCTTCCACGGCCGGGGGCTCGGCGGCGGGCAGGGCATTCGGATAGACCGCAACGCGGGCGGCGGGCGCGATTCGCCGCGCCTCCGCGGCGTCATTTTGTGAGGTAGTCAGGACGAGCGAGTAGCGAGGCAGCAGATCAGCTTCGTACGCCCGGCAGCGGCCGGCGAAGCGGGTGTGTCCTGCAGCCATCAATCCGGATGACGTTGTGGCGCTGCGGGCGTGCAGAACCGATTCGACGTTGTGCAGGTCGAGCACCGTTTTTTCGCAAACGCGAGCAATCTGCGGCAGATAGGGCGCGGCCCAGAAATGCTCCACAATTCCGAGGTCGTAATGCGCGCCGGCGAGCAGGGCATCCAGCTCATCGCCGAATCCCGCAAGGCGATCGATCAGCGGCGGTACGCCTCGTATAGCGCGGCGGGCGTTTCGCGCGTATCGGCTGAGCGGACTCTTATCGTGAACCGGCAAGGGAATCACTTTCTGAGACCGCACCAGACCGGGCGGCAGAACCGCCGGGCGGCCTTTTTCGGAAAAAAGAATCAGATCCACGGCGGCATGGCGGGCGAAATACTGAACCAGCGATGCGATGCGGAACGCTCCGCCGCCATGCAGCGGCCAAGGCGGCTCCGGCGTCAAAATCAGGACGCTCGGCTCAGCCACCGGCTACTTCCTGATAAAGAGCCCGTGTGCGTCGCGCCGTCAGATCCCATGAGTATTGTTTGGCGCGGGCGAAGCCCCGTTTGCGCAGATCTTTCCGCCGTGCAGGATCTGCCGCAAGAACGCGCATGCTCTGCGCGATCTCCTGGGTGGAGGCGGCATGCATCACGGCGTCGCCCGAGACTTCCGCAATGGCTGGATCATTCGATGTGATGACGGGGCAGCCGCATTGCATGGCTTCGAGCACCGGGAGTCCGAAACCCTCATAAAGAGACGGATAAACGAATGCCAGGGCCGAGGAATAGAGGGCGGGGAGTTCAGCGTCGGAGACCTCGCCGAGCAATTTCATGCCGGGGAGTTCCTCGATGCGCTTGAAATCGCCGCGGCGGCGGCCGGCGATCCAGAGTTCAGCGCCGGTTTCGTTGTGAGTTTCTCGCCAGGCATTCATGAGGGCGGGCAGGTTCTTGCGCGGCTCGAGCGTGCCCACAAATAGAAAGTACGGCGCGGACGGAGCGATCGTTTCCGGCACAGGATAAAAGGCGGACGACGCCGCAAGCGGAATCGCTCGCACCATCTCCTCCGTCACGCCGAAATGCGTAATGATTTCGCGGCGAACGGCCTCGCTGACGGTCAGAATCATCCGCGCGCGGCGCAGACGGAGGAGCCAGGGGGTGCGGCTGCGAACGCGGTCGGCGGCGCTGCCATGCCAGCTTGCGTCGCGCCATGGCGAAAGATCGTGAATCGTGAGGATGGAGGGCACGCTGCCCAGATACGGTACTTCGAAATTCGTCCCGTGAAAAACCTGGGCGCGCACGGCGGACATCGCTTTGCGAGCGCCGCGCAACCACCAGCGCCGGTCTGGTTTGGATAAAGGCGCCTCGGGTCCGGCGATCAGATTCCCCGGAGAGCCGAGCGGCAGCTCGAAAGCCTGATCAGAGAGCAGCGCGTAAGTGTCTTCCGGAAACTGGCGCGCGAGCGCGAGCGATAATTCCGAGACATAGCGCGCGAGGCCACCGGAGGTGAGAGTCAGCGGCGTGGCATCGAGCGCGGCAATCACACGTTACTTGTGCTGCAATTCCCAGTCGTAAGCAAGCAGAGGATCGTTGTGGGGAATACGGCCCTCATCCGCCGGATTGTAGAAACGATCGGTCGCGTAGACGAGCATGCCGGGCGTCATGCCCAGAATTTTGTATCCATGCGCGACTCCTGGCGGAATCAGAATCTGCCACGGACGAAGCTGCCCCACATAAAGAGTGTTGCGGCGTCCGAAAGTGGCCGACTCGGGCCGGAGGTCGGCGAGCACCACCTGGAACATGCCGTAAACCGGCGTCCACCAGTCGGTCTGGTGGCGGTGGAAATGAAATGCCTTGATGATGCCGGGATAATTGACCGCGGAGGAAATCTGCGTCGACTCTTTCGGGAAATGGCCCGCTGTGCCGACGCCGATCCGCTGTACTTCAACGAAGTATCCGCGATCGTCCGGCCAGACTGCCAGCGGCGCACAGATCACGCCCGCGATCAACTTCGGCGAATCGGTCGCCAGAATAACGTCGCCGATTCCTTTTTCGCACTTTGGAAGTTCAATGGCGATTTCGCCGGGCTTGCCTTCAATCCTCATCGGTCGCGGGCCCCCGGGTTTCGCGCACGAGATTGGCGGCGCGCAGCAGAGAATGGAATGTGCCGGCGTCGGTCCACCAGCCATCCAGGAACGAGTAAGTCATAGTTCCTTCGCCGACGTACGCGTTGTTGACATCCGTGATCTCGAGTTCATTGCGATGAGATGGCTTGCACTCCGAGATCTTCTGGAAAACCGTCGCGTCATACATATAAATGCCGGTGACCGCGAAGTTCGATTTCGGCTTCTTCGGCTTTTCCTCGATCCCGATGATGCGATCGCCCTGGAATTCCGCCACGCCGAAGCGTTCCGCGTCCTGCACTTCCTTGAGCAGGATTCGGGCGCCGCGTCCCTGCGCGCGAAAAGCGTCGGCGGCCTCGCGAATGCTCTTCTCGACAATGTTGTCGCCGAGCACGACGCAGATGGATTGGCCGGCGGCGAAATGTTCGCAAAGGCCGAGAGCTTCGGCGATGCCCCCCTCGCCTTCCTGATAGGCATAGGCGATGTGCTTGAGGCCGAAGTCCTTGCCGTTGGCGAGCAGGCGCAGAAAATCCCCCGAATTCTTCCCGCCGGTGACCACCATAATGTCGGTAATTCCGGCGTCGACAAGCGTCTGGATCGGGTAATAGATCATGGGCTTGTCGTAGATCGGCAGCAGGTGTTTGTTTGTAATTTTGGTGAGGGGGAACAGCCTGCTACCGGTCCCGCCTGCAAGGACTATGCCTTTCATTTGCACTTTATAGGATACTGACCTCAAATGGATCATTACAACTGGGGAACAATTCCCCAAGAAGAGCTCAATGAGAAGGCCATGCGGCAGGTCATCCATACGGAGCGGATGACGATTGCGCGGCTGCTGCTGAAGAAGGGCGCCATCGTCGGGATGCATGAACACGAAAACGAACAGGTGACGATGATGAAATCCGGCGCGCTGCGCTTTGTGTTCGGCGGCTCTGAGGCCGGACGGGAAATCATTGTCCGGGCGGGCGACGTGCTGCGGATTCCTTCCGGGATTCCTCACATGGTGGAGGCGCTCGAAGAATCCATGGCCACCGATCTGTTCGCGCCCCCGCGCGCGGATTGGATCAGCGGCGATGACGCCTATCTGCGAAATCCAGGGCGTTAGGCAATTTCAATCTTCCAGCGCTTGAGCCAGAGGAAGACGGTGAGCAGCGCCCAGAGCTGATAACCGGCGTTGATGCGGCGGCTTTGGTGATTCGCGGCGAGATCGCGGATTCCCTCGTAATGGAAGATGCCGGTTTCGCGCACGGCCTTTTCGCTGACTGTTTCCTCGAATAGCGGCAACAGCGGCCCGCGGAACCATTCGTGCGCCGGGATGTCGAGACCGGCTTTGGGGCGGTTGAGAACCGATTGCGGGAGTTTGTCCCGCATCAGGCTCTTCAGGATGAATTTCTTCTGGCCGCCGTTGATCTTCAGTTTTTCCGGCAGACGCGCGGCGAATTCCACGATGCGGTGATCGAGCAGTGGCGGACGCACTTCGAGCGAATGCGCCATGCTCATGCGATCGACTTTGCAGAGCAGATTGTCCTGAAGATAGTAATGCTGATCGAGCAGCAGATACCGATTCACGAAGCCGATCTCGCGCGCGGAGGGTAGTCCCTTCGTCAGGCGGCGCAGATCGTGCGGCGGCAGTCCGGGGACGACGGCGGTCTT
>DASYCD010000117.1:0-7962 GCA_036500405.1 Bryobacteraceae bacterium | reverse complement strand
AGAAACACAAATCCCGTCACCTCGTTAAGGCGTCTGGAAGGGGTCGGCGTAAACAGGGTCATCCCGCTGGCGGCAGGAAGATTCCGGAGCACTTCTATTATGCCAGAAAACGGATTTTTTGTGACGGTTCAATCGTTTCCGCCGATCGCCTGGGCGCTCAGGGCGATCTGACCGTGCGGCGGGCCGATCCGGCGCGGACCATAGACAGGGCTTTCAACTACCTCGAACCGAAAGGGCTGCCCGGTGGATTCAAACTCCCACTCTGCCAGTTCGCCGACCTGAATTTCGAGATACCAAGTCCCGGGAAGGAGGGGAAACCGGTCGATCCGGAAGCCCATCCGCATGCGCTCGCCCTGGCGAAGTGGCGGGAACGTGCGGAAATCCTTCGAATCGAGGCCGGTGACGCGCTGGTGGTCCGGGCTCAGGATGCCCATCAGCAGGGCTGGATCCTGGATATCGGTCTTCGCCTGGACTTCGACCTGGATTTCGATCGTGTCCGATGTTTTGATGACCGGACCATCGAGCGAGCGGATCGAAATATCTTCCACGATGAAGCGTTTGGTTTCGATGGCGCGATCGATGCTGTCTGAGCCTAACGCGCCGCTCAGGTACTGATCTGCAACTGTATTTACGTCGCCTTCCGCGACGATTTGCCCATGATGCAGCACGATGCCGCGCGTGCAGATGGAGCGGATGGCGGCCATGTTGTGGCTCACCAGCAGAATCGTGCGGCCTTCGCCGCGGATCGACCGGAGCTTATCCAGACACTTGCGCTGGAACTCGGCGTCACCCACCGCGAGCACTTCATCGACGACCAGAATTTCCGGCTCCAGATGCACTGCCACGCCAAACGCCAGCCGAACGAACATGCCGCTCGAATAACGCTTCACCGGGGTTTCGAGAAACGGCTCGATGCCCGCGAACGCGACGATCTCATCGAACTTCCGCATCACCTCCACGCGCTTCATGCCGAGGATGGTGCCGCTCAGCAGAATGTTTTCGCGTCCGGTGAGTTCGGGGTGGAAGCCGGTGCCGACTTCGAGCAGCGATCCGATTCGCCCGTGCACTTCGCCGATGCCTTCGGTGGGCTCAGTGATGCGCGAAATGACTTTGAGCAGGGTACTCTTCCCCGCCCCATTGCGGCCAATGACGCCGATAATTTCGCCATGCTGGATTTCGCACGAGACATCTTTGAGAGCCCAGAAAAGATGCGTCGCCAGCGGCGGCGCACCACGGCCGATCATGCGCCGGAAACCGCCCGCCAGCGAATCGCGCAGACTGCCGTAGCGGAGGCGTGGAGCGGCGCCCTGATACTCGGCAACTTCATACGCCTTGCCGACACCCTGAAGGCTGATGGCCGTGGCGCTCATATGGTGTCCGCGAATGTGGCTTCGAGACGACGGAAATAGTAGAGGCCGGTGACGAGAAGCACCGCGACGATGACGATGGAGACGACCAGCATCGGACCCGGCGCTTCCTTCTCGCCAAGGAGAGCCCAGCGGAATCCTTCCACCACCCCTGCCATCGGATTGAGTCCGAACAGCAAGCGCCACCGCGCGGGGACCAGGCTGCTCGGATACGCAAC
Organism: Bryobacteraceae bacterium; assembly: GCA_036500405.1. Taxonomy (GTDB): domain Bacteria; phylum Acidobacteriota; class Terriglobia; order Bryobacterales; family Bryobacteraceae; genus BOG-234. Next base: position 6,377 of record DASYCD010000117.1, on the reverse strand, counting down.
CGGCGTCAGAAACAACCAGAATTGCGCGAGGAACGGAATGGTGTAGCGCACGTCGCGGTACTTCACGTTGAGGGCGGAAAGCCAGAGCCCGGCGGCGAGCGCGGTTGCGACGGCGAGCAGAATAAACAGCGGGATCGTGAGGATCGCGAGCGTCGGCACGATGCCGTAGATCGCCATCAAAACGAGCAACACCGCGAATGAGATCGCGAAGTCCGGCAAGCCGCCGAGCACGGCGGCGATTGGAATCACCAGTCGTGGGAAATAGATTTTGGTGATGAGGTTCTGGCTGCCGATCAGACTGTTGCCCGCTTCCGTCATCGAATAAGAGAAGAGCTGCCAGGGAAGCAGCGCCGCGAACGTGAACACCGGATACGGAATTCCATTCGACGGCACCTTCGCCAGTTTGCCGAAGAAGACGCTGAACGCCACCATCGTCAGCAGCGGCTGCAGGACTGCCCACGCGGCGCCGAGCGCGGTTTGCTTGTAGCGCACTTTGATATCGCGCCAGACAAGAAAGTAGAGCAGGTCGCGATATTCCCAGACATCGCCCAGGTTCAGCCGCGTGAAACGGCCAGAGGGGCGCAGGATGACAACCGGATGCGAGGACGCGGCCATCGTTCAGCGCTTCCCGGCTTCCAGGCGGATGGCGGCGGTCTTGCCTTCGTCGATCGTGATGTCAGATGCGGAGGTGAACCAACTGGCGACGACGCCGGGCTCGTCCTGATGGGACCATTGCTCGGGGCCGATCACCGCGGCTCGATACATTCCCGCCGCGACGCGGTCGAATGAGAACTCGCCGACGGCGTTCACTGCCGAGCTCCGGAATTCCGAATACGTAGCGTCCGGAGGCAACGGCCAGTGCACGAGAACGGCATGATTCTCCACCATCGTCTTCGAATCCCCCGTAGCAGAGCCCGTCAACGCGCCCGGCTTATCGGTGAGAAAAATTTCCGCGGAGGCATCGGTGGTCCGTATTTCCCTGACCACCAGGCCGGGAGGCACATCGCGCACATCGAGGTGAATATCGTCGTGGAGCATGACAGGCTGCGAAAACGGGCCGAACTGTGCGAGAGAAAGGCTCTGGGAAAGCGGCCCCGACTGGAGATGGAGCACGATCGGCTTTTCGAGCGCCGGATTTTTCGCGCAATCGCAAGTGATCTCGCCGGTGAACGAAGCCGGCGGCTCCAGATGAAGCTCAACTTTCGCGTCTTCCCCGCGCCGAACCAGTATCTCCTCAGTTCCCGCCGCAGGATTCGGCTGTTGCGCCGTCATGAAATCCAAACGGTATCGGCCCTGCGAGATAGGCGGCAGCGGCGATAACACCCCGCAGCCCGGCTGGGAGATTTTCGTCAGCTCCACCCATCCGCTGCCGATGCTCTGCTCCAGCGTTAGCTGCATTGGCGGTTCACCACCCTTGCACTCCGGTCCGATCAGGCGCGACGGCGCAACTCTGTCATAATCGTTGGCCCCGAGATCGAGCCGCTCGCCATTCCTCACGACGATCGGATCCGCTTCGCCGCCGTCGGGCCAGAGAATGGCTGGATAAACCTTGTTACCGGAAGAGGCCGCTGTCGGCGTCGTGTCCCCCATCAGGATGGCGTATTCGCCGGGAGGGACGGAGTCGATGTGGAAGCCACCATCGTCACTGGAGTGGGCGAGTTGCGTTTCTTCCACCACTCGCTCGCCGCGAAGCCAGTGGATCCGAAATAGCTTGAGCGGAATACGACGCACTGGTTCTTTCGTTTCGGCATCGCGCAGGGAGCCAGTGATGCTGCCGGATTGCTGTTGCGCGAACGCAGCGGCGGCGCAGAAAAAGATGGCAAGGAGGGTACGCATCAGATCGGTGAACCATCCGGCGGATCTACTGGCTTCACGACCGGAATTTCTTTTGGGTTGTCTTCAAAGCGCTTGATCTGCGCGGCGGCGTAGAGCAGGTGAGCGCGTTCGGCGGTGTCTGCATTCTGACGGGGGAGCGCCCATTTGCGGAGATCGTCCAGCTTCAGGTACGCGATCGCGCGCGCTTGTTCGGAAGCCTGTGTTGATTGCGCGAGGGCCATCAGGCGATAGAGAACTACATTGCCAATAGTGCGCTGGGTCTCGGCATCGCGCACGCCAGAGCGCGGCGTCTTCCAGGCAGAGGTGATCAGCCGGTCGATAACTTCATCGAGACCGGGATTTTTCGCGTCGCGCGAGTGATAGTCGACGAGGCGCGTCGCTCGTTCGGGATTCAGCAGCAAGCCGACCGTCATATCGGCGGCGGCTTCCACGGGCGCCATCGAGTCAAAAGTGATCTGGGTGCGCGAATGGAAGTCTTCCCGCGTGGGTTCGAATTCCGGGGGATGCGGAGGCAGAATTTTCAGGATCGCTTCGGGCACTGTGAGTGCGGCAGGTTCGATGGTTTTCAGAAGCGCATCGAGTGCGCGGCGCTGCTCGGCGGCCGGAACGATATCGGCCACCACCTGTCCATCGCCGCGCACCGCGTAGCTGTAGTTCAGGCCGCCGACTACCTTTGACGCCGCCTCAAGCTGATAACGATGGAACAGATAGACCGGCGCGAGAACTTCTTCGAGCGTACTCATGGGCGCGCCGAAGCGAATCCTCTCAGCCGAGAATCCGGCCAACGCTTTGGCCCGCACCTGCATCACTCGGTTGAGCTCATCGGCGGCGTTGGAACCCGAATCCCAGAGATGAGCGAGTGGATGTGCGCCGCCCGCAGCGCGCGCGTCACGATCCGAAATGAAGAGCAGGCCCTTGTCTTTCGCTTCTTTCAGGATGGCGGCCAGTCCCGCGCTCTCCGCGCCCGGCGCGAATTGCGTGTAGCCGTAGCGAATCGCGATCTTGTCCCATTCGCCAATGCCGGTCGCGTAGGCAGAGTTGAGATCGATGTTTCCCGCGGCATCCAGTTGCACGAACGGCGGCGGATAATCCATCACCGAAGCGCGGTCATGCGTACTGGCCGCGAAGTTGTGTTCGAGCCCGAGCGTGTGACCAACTTCATGAGCCGCGAGTTGCCGCAGTCGCGCCAACGCCATCTGCTCCATGCGTGGATCGACGGGCTGACCCTGTTCGTACTTCGCGATCAGACCCTGCGCGATCAGGAAATCCTGGCGCACTCGGAGCGATCCGAGCGTAACTTCGCCCTTAATGATTTCGCCGGTGCGCGGATCCGTGATGGAGGATCCGTACGACCAGCCGCGCGTTGCGCGATGCACCCACTGGATGATGTTGTAGCGGATATCCATCGGATCGGCGTCGGCGGGAAGCATTTCGACGCGAAACGCATTACGGAATCCGGCGGCTTCGAACGCCTGCGACCACCAGCGCGCGCCTTCCAGAAGCGCGGAGCGAATCGGTTCGGGCGTGCCGGGATCGAGGTAGTAAACAAGAGGCTGACCCGGCTCGCTCACCGCCGCCGACGGATCGCGCTTTTCCAGACGATGCCGAATGATGAAATGCTTGCGCAGCGGTTCTGAAATGGGCGTTGCGAAATCGGCATAGTTGAATCCGATGAAGCCTGCCCGCGGGTCGAAGACGCGCGGCGTGAACGGTTTGTCCGGCAGCGCGATGAAGGAATGATGCTCGCGCACCGTCAGCGAATCGGGTGTAGGCGTGACAGCCGCAAGCCACGGACCCGCATCGTGTCCCGCGAAAGTCAGCAGAGCTTCCACTTCGGTGTTGCGCGGGAAATTTTTCGTGTGGTCCGGATAAATCGCGCTGCGCTTTTCATCGAGAGCATAGCCGCCCTGCTTCTTGTCGGCAAGAGTCTCCGGGATACCGTGCACGTCGCGCAGGAAGAACGCCGTGGCGTCCACCAGAACGCGGCCGCCCTCTTCCGCTTCTACCGTAAAACCCCACAGTACGGACTGCGCGAACGATTCCGCGACGGACTGGCGCTGCTGGGGGTCGCTGGTTTCGGCGCGGTAATCCTGATTGGGTTGGACAAGAAAGATCTTTGGCCCGAACCGCTCGAACCGCACCACGCGCGAGTTGCCGACCTGTCCGCGATCGAGCCCGATATCGTTCGAGCCAACACCCGCCGGCAACGAATCCACATAGAGAAAGTCTTCGTTCCATCGCGAAATTTCAAGAAAGAGCTTGCCGGTTTTCGTCTCGTAGTAGACCGGAAAGTAACCGGGCATGACATTCATGCCTTTGGTTTTGTCAGCAATCGTCGGAGAAGCGGGCTGCGCCTGCAGCAGTGCAATGGCGGCGAGAGAAAGCAGCAGAACCCGCATGAATTCGATGGTAGCCTGGCGGCTGATCACGAATTTCGGCTTATACTGGCCAGGATTACGAAATGGCTGCCTCTCGCGGCGGTCCCGCAGCTGGAGACGACAAGCGTTGCGATGCCGGCGAAGGCGCTCTCTCCCGATATGAATGTTCCGGTGGTCGATCAGACTGGACTGACCGGGCGATATCGGATCGTCGTGAAGATGGGCGCCTGCCCTGCCGCCGACCTTCTGCTCGGCGCATGTGACGCGAAATATTCCGGAAACTCCGCGTCGGGCGGAAGCCCGGCGGCAGAGCCGAAGCTCTGCCCCACTGCGCTAGCGCTGCACGCGGCCGCTGCCGCCTTCTTTGAGCAGCGAATTCACTTCCGCCACCGTGGCGCGGCTGAAATCTCCGTACGTCGAGTGCTTGAGGCAGCTAAGCCCCACTGCGAATTCGAGAGCTTCGGCATCGCCCGCCAGGTTCTGCATCCCATAAATCAGGCCGCCGGCGAAACTGTCGCCCCCGCCGACGCGATCCACGATACTCGTGATGTCGTACGCCCGGCTCATCAGAAACTGCTTCCCGTTATTCAGACACGCCGACCACCGGTTCCACGACGCGCTCTTCGATTCGCGCAGCGTCACAGCCACAGCCCGCAGATTCGGATACGTCTTCAGCACGAGCGCCGTCAGCCCTTCGTACCGCTGATGATCCACCACGCCCGAACTCACATCCATTTCCGAATTCAGCCCGAGGCACATCTGGATGTCTTCCTCGTTCGCGATCACCACATCCACGTACTTCGCCATCTCGCTCATCACTTCCGGCGCGGACTTGCCCCACTTCCACAGCAGCTTGCGGAAATTGAGATCGACCGAAACCGTGAGCTTCTGCTCGCGCGCTTTCTTCACGCCTTCGAGCGCGAGCGCCGCCGAGGATTCGCTGATCGCCGGCGTAATACCGGTCACATGGAACCAGCCACCGCCCGCGAAAGTCTTCGCCCAATCGATATCCCCCGGCTTCGCAATCGCGGCCGAACTGTTCGCGCGATCGTAAACCACGCGCGACGCGCGCTGATTGGCGCCCGTTTCGAGATAGTAAACCCCCATGCGGCCCGGGCCGCGAACCAGCTTTGACGTGTCCACGCCAAAGCGGCGCAGTTCCCCAACAGCGGCGTCGGCGATCGGATTATTTTCCGGCAGTACCGTAACGTATGCCGCGTTTCCGCCGAGTCCGGCAATCGCGACCGCCACATTGGCCTCACCGCCCCCGAACGTCGCATTGAAGTTCGGCGTCTGCAGATAGCGCTCGAACCCCGGCGGCGTGAGCCGCAGCATGATTTCTCCGAAAGTAATTGTTTGCGGCTTCATTTACTTCGCCATTTCCTTTCGCGCGGCGGCGATGTTATCGACAAGTTGCCGCGCCAGCCTGGTGATCGACGCATAGTCGCCCGTCTTCGCGCCCTTCGTCAGATTGCCGCCGACCCCGAGCGCGACGCACCCGGCTTTGATCCACTCCGCGGCATTCTCAGCGCTTACGCCACCAGTTGGCATCAGCGGCGCATGCGGCAACGGACCGCGCAGCGCTTTCACGAATGACGGTCCGAGCGCTTCGCCAGGAAAAAGCTTCACGATATCAGCGCCGTCTTCCATCGCCGAAACCACTTCCTGCGAAGTGCCCGCGCCCGGCATGTAGGGTACCTGATAGCGTCGGCACATACGCGCGACATCGGAGCTGCAGCAGGGGCTCACGATGAACTTCGCGCCCGCGAGCAGCGCGTGGCGTGTGGTTTCTGGATCAAGCACCGTACCGGCGCCGACCAGAATGTCGCCAGAACTGTGACGCTTCGCCAGTTCTTCGATGGCCTGCACCGCGCCCGTGAATGTGAACGTCACTTCCATGGCGGTCACTCCGCCTTCCGCACAGGCGGCGGCGATGCGGACAGCCTGATCAGCGGAATCAGCGCGGATGACCACCACGAGGCCGGATTCCAGCACCTTGTTCAGATACTTCAGTTTTTGCATGGGTGAATTTGCATTATACGGCGTCGTGAATAATGGAAGTTACGGCTTTTCGTGAACTGGCATGGTCTCGTTTATCGGCATTCTGATTCTCGGATTCATACTGGGCATGCGGCACGCGACCGATGCGGATCACGTGGTCGC
>DASYCD010000116.1:0-1738 GCA_036500405.1 Bryobacteraceae bacterium | reverse complement strand
CGCCTGATGGAGCACGCTCGGAATGCCGCCGATCTCGTTGCCGTCGGCATCGGTTTTCGGGACCAGCATGGCGATGGTGCGGCGAATGACGGGCGGCTCGAGTGAAATGCTGCCCGAAAGATCGTTGTACTGGAAGTTCGGACCGAGATCGTATTCGTAAAACGTGTTGATCAGATTGTCCGGGAGTGGATAGCCAGGAATTGCCGGGAATCCCATCGCGGCGTGCTGCGGCGGGACGAGCTCGCCATGATCGAGGCGCGGATATTGGCTCTCCGGCGGCGCCATGTTTTTCACTGCCCAGTCAATGAGCGCGCGGCGCAGGGCGCGCATGGATTCCGCGGTCGAGTTCGGATTATCGGGCAGTGCGCAGCCTCGCCCGCCGCCGGCATTTGGGGCGGCGACCCGAAATCCGCCGCGGCCGCCGCCGTGGGTCACGCCAGGAAAGTAGTAGCGGCGTACGTTCGGGGGCAGTGGAATATCGGTATCGGCGCGTGTTCCCACAAGGCCCGGCGACATGCGCAGACCCCAGAATTCGGTTGCGCCGAACGTCTCCATGATCTTCGGACACGTCTTCGTGGCGAGGCAGCGGTCGAGCAGTCCGGCCGCTGTGCGGCCGCGCTCCTGATCGCGGTAGTCGCTCCACCACAGCACCCCTTCGCTGCCCGGCTCATAGAGGCTCGCGGCGCCGCCCGGGACGGCGAATCGGAAATTCAGCGGGTTCTGACGTGCGGCGATGTTGGGATTGGCGCCGTCCCAGACGATGCGCTTCTCTTCGTCCTGATTAAAGCCCAGATTGATGAACGTCTTGATGAAATTGCCGGATTGCGAGGTGCCGAATGCGATGGAATGATGGATCTTCGCGGCGAGCGGATTCGGTGTCCCCGCGTCGTCCTTCCCTGCGTATCGGAGAAACGAGACGATGTCGCGCGTCGCCGCAGCGCCGATTGCGAGAACCAGCGGGTCTTTCGCCGTGTAGACGACACGATACATTTCGTCAGCCCGGAATCCGTCTTTGAGGCAGATCTTTGTGGGGTCCGGAGTCCCGGGGAATGGGGTCTTCGAACAATCCGCGAACGCCCAGTCGCTGGCGCGGATGGGAATGACTTCGCCATCTTCGGAGGCCTGTCGCGTCAGTTGCGCTTTTGCTGTATCGAGGCTGACGGGCCGTTGGTAACGCAGGCCTGCGAAACCGCCCTCGAGGGACGCGGTCGAACTGGCTGCGGGGAGATTCATCAGGCTCATCAACACGGGGCCGGCGATCGATGAGCCGTCCGCGTTCTTCGCGACCGGTACTGTGATGGTTTCGAGGTTAGGACGCGGCGTCAGATCGCCCTGCCAGCCGCTGCTCAGCATGGCGTCGCCTTCGTTCTGTTCGTCTTCCGAAAGCCGCGCGTTCAGCGGCGAATTGCCGCGATTGGGGACTTCGTAGAGCAGCACTCCGCTGCGCTTCGCGGGGTCGGTGGGAAAGAGCAGCGTGAAGGTGGCGGAATATTCGACTCGGCCGCGCGCGTTCCGGGGCGCGAGCTTCAGATCCTGAATAATCGCGTTCTGCGGGAGCTTCGGATCGAGTTCGCCTTCGAAGTGGCCGGTGATTCGTGTATAAGCGCCGGCTGGCTGCGTGTGCTCGATAACCAGCTTCACGACGCGCGCGTCGGATGCTCCCGTGAAGAGAAGAAGCGCGAAAAGTGTGGAGGAGATCCTTCGCATAGAAACCTCAGCGCGGCGGCGCCACACAGGC
>DASYCD010000115.1:0-4747 GCA_036500405.1 Bryobacteraceae bacterium | reverse complement strand
TGCCACACTCCACTCCGCCGACACCAGCACCTTGCGCCGCATCGCATACGCCTCGCGCCGATGAAACTCCGTCGCGACATCGTACTTCCACAGCATCTCCCGAATCTCCAGATTCTGGCTCTCCGCCGTCCTCTGCACGCTCTCGATATCCGGATTTTCCGCAATCCCGAACTTCACGAGAAGATCGTCCTCCAGGCTGATAAAAAATCGCGACGATCCCGGATCCCCCTGCCGCCCCGCGCGCCCGCGCAGTTGAAAATCGATTCGCCGCGCCTCATGCCGCGTCGTCCCAATCACGTACAGTCCGCCGAGCGCCACCACCTTCTCGCGATCCCGCGGCGGATTCCCCCCCAGCAGAATATCCGTCCCGCGCCCCGCCATGTTCGTCGAAACCGTGACCGCGCCCAGCATCCCCGCCTGCTGCACAATCTCCGCCTCGGCTTCGTCATTGCGCGCATTCAGCACCGAATGCGGAATATTCGCAACGTTCAGCAGCCAGCTCAGCCTTTCGGATTCCTCCACGCTCGCCGTCCCCACCAGCACCGGCCGCCCTGTTGCATGCGCGCGTTGGATCTCCTCCACCAGCGCCCGTTGCCGCCCCGCCTTCGACACAAAAACAGCATCCGGCAAATCCTCCCGAATCACCGGACGATTCGGCGGAATCACCCGCACAGGCAGCTTGTAGACTTTCCAGAATTCGTCCGCCTGCGTCGCCGCCGTGCCCGTCATCCCGCAGATCTTTCCGTACAGCGCCGCCAGGCTTTGCACCGTGACCGACCCCAGCACGCGCCCCTGCGTCTTCAGCCGTAGCTTCTCCTTCGCCTCCACCGCCGAATGCAGTCCCGCGGGCCAGCGCCGGTTCTGCGCGATCCGCCCCTTGAACTCATCCACCATTTCGATTGCGCCGTCTTTCACTACATAATCGACATCGCGCCGCAGCAGCGTATGCGCGTGCAGCGCATCCTGCGCCGCTGTCAGAATCGCGAGGTTCTCCGCATCGAACAGACTCCCGCATTCGAGCGCCTCTTCCACGCGCTCAATACCGCGATCCGTCAGCCGCACATTGCGTCCGAATTCATCGAACGTGTAGTGCGCGTGCCGCCGCATCCCCGCGACAATCGCATCCACCCGATACGCCAGCGCCGAATCCTCTGGCAGCCCGCCTGCGATCACCAGTGGAATCCGCGCCTCATCCAGCAGAATCGAATCCGCCTCGTCGATCACCGCAAACGCGAACGGCCGTTGTACCAGTTCTTCCGGATCGCGCGCCAGCCCGTCGCGAAGATGATCGAACCCCACCTCATTCGCGGTCGCGTAGGTGATGTCGCAGTTGTATGCCGCGCGCCGCTCGGCGATCGTGAGGTCCTGCGAAATCGTCCCCACGCTCAGCCCGAACCATTCGTAAATCGGACTCATCCACTCCACATCGCGCCGAGCCAGATAATCGTTCGCCGTCAGCACGTGCACGCCGCGTTTTTCGAGCGCGAACCAAACGATCGTCGGCACGGCCGCGAGCGTCTTGCCCTCGCCCGTCTGCATCTCGGCAATCTCGCCGCGCGCAAGCGCAATCGCGCCGAGAATCTGGACATCGAACATCCGCAACCCGAGCAGCCGCTCGGCCACCACTGCCGTGAGCGCGAAAACCTCCGCCATACTCGACCGCGGCTGCGCCCGCAACTCCGCGTCCGAAAGGCCGCCGAGCGCCTCGCGTCGCGAGTTGATATCACGAAGCAAATCGATGGCTTCCCGGTCTCCCAGACCGAGCCAGCCAGCTAATTTTTCCAGGAACACACGAATCTCCTTCAGTAACAGCCGCACCAGAAAGCCGCGTTATTGAAAGAGTGAAGGAGGAGGCCGCACCAACAGCCCGAATTCGAAAACAACCGGATGAAACGCAAAAGAATAATCGGGAGCCGCAACCCGAACGGCACGGGCCGAACGAACCGGGCGCGCCCCCAACAACGTCCGCCGCGCCATCCGATGCCAGCCCGCGGTAGCGGGCCGTGACTGCTCGAACGCAACCGGCCTCGCCGCCTGCGCCGAAATCAACGCCAGCAACGCCGCCAGCACGAGCCTGACCGCAATCCGCGCCATCACGTCAAGTGTCGCATGTTTTGTCGATAACCGCGCCCAGACGTGAAGCGCGTTACCGATAAGCTTCCCGGCGGTGGCGGACGCGAATGATTTCGATGGCATCGCCGTCCCGTTGCCGATAAATCAGCCGCCAATCTCCAATCCGAAGGCGGAAAGTGGGCGGTTCGAAGCCTGCCAGTTGCTTTACGCTTCCTTTCTCGGTCTGCAGGAAACGACCTAAAATTTTAAGCAGTCGAAGTGCGGATTCCCTGTCGATTGCCCGGATATCGGCGCGGGCCTCGGGCGACCAGAAAACGCGAAAAGCCATCAGCTTTGGTCGACCATCTTTTCTAGATCAGCCATCGACATGCCTAAGTCAGCAAGCACGTCTTCCATCGGGACCCCGCCTGTCTTGTCCAGCGAATCAATTCCGCGTTGAATTGCCTCGCGGTCCGCTGGAGTCAACTCCTCGTCGTCCTCAATCATAGATTCGAGTAAAGTTTCAACTGCCGCAAGCTGCACGGGCGGCAACTGCTCAATCAGCTCATGTACGTGCGCGAGTGTGTTGGGACTCACTGGTTGTGTCCTCTGAACATCCAAATTCTAACGCACCTTTTCCGCGCTCTCGATCACCCGCCCCCACGATTCCCGCGAGCGCCCCACTGAACGGCTCGAGCGCCGCGACCTTCACATCGACACTGTACTCGCCGGCGAAGCCGGAACAGTCCACGACAGGTCCATGCGTGGAAGCCTCCAGCACGTGCCCGGAATCCGTGACGGGCTGCTTGTTCGCCGCCACATGGACCAGGAATTCCTTGTTCTCATCGGGCTCAATGGAAAGATTGCCGCGGTGCGGCTCCGCTGGACGACTGGCCGCCGGTCGCGCGTTCCCCGGAACGGACATCAATACCCGCGCGTTCATCTCTTTCGTCGTGCTCGGAACCTCCAGCCGGAACCGTTCTTTCAGAAGATTGCGCAGCATCGCCTGAAGCGCAGGCGCAGCCGCGGCATCCAATTCCTCAAGAGTGTAAGCCAATGTATCGCGGGTATCGCCGCTACCACGTTAAATCGTTCCGTCAAGACCCACTGCGAGCCGCCCGACAGCAGCATCTTGTCGCTCACGATTTAAGCAGCTGTACCGAACCCATAAGTGAGCACGATCAACGGGTAGAGCGTCGTATTCTCCACCGAAAACCGCCGGCATCGACACGAATCGTTCCCCGCGTACATGCAGGAACGCAAACGCTCCATCTCCGTTCGGGACCGGTGGGTCCGACACCTGATTCGGATGTCCCGGCTTAATCGAAGCCCGCATCGAAAACCTGACCGAACAACGCCGTAGGGAGAAGCAAACCCCGGTGCCCGGCGCCAGACAAATCTCCGTCGAAGGCGTGATGCCCCCTGAGAGGCATCTAACCAGGTGCCCCGCTCAGGTAAGACGTGAACCTGGGAGAGTGCCGCTGGCGGGCAGCGTACTCCCCCACTCCGCGGTCTTGTCGGATGGCTTAACTCTTGCGACGAATCCCAGGTTGCGTGACTAGTCAATTCTCCCCGGGAGACTGATCGAGCCTTTCAACCACGAGAATGTCCGCAGGCCGCTTCTCAAGCTCCAGTTTCAGGCCGAGCTGCTCCCGCAGCGCCGTCTGCAAAGGCGGCTCAAGCTGAACGCCGCCATCCGCCCGCGCGAGAAGATTCTCCGGCGCGAAGTTCAGCTCAATCGCAAACATCCCGGCGAGTCCGGTCTCATTCACCACCGGCCTGCCGAGCTGAGTGGAAAGATAACCGGCGAAATCACTCAGATTCATCCGCTGACGCAGGTGAATGCCAGCCCGGTCATTGCGAAAGCCGCTTTCCCAGCCGTCCGGTGGAACCGACATCTTCACCCCGGTCCCCAAAGCAGTCATGACGAACGACGCCACCTCGCGCTTTTCCCGGCGGACCTGAAGACGAAATCGCTCTTCGAGCAATGTGCGAAGAAGAAAAGGGATTTGCTCTTTGGATGCGCCGGGTGGCATCACAGCATTCACATCGAAAGCCAGGTCCTTCGCCCATTCCGGCGCTTCCATCTGCAATTCCTGCAAACCGAACGCGCGTTCCAGAATCCAAAGCATCGGGACCGACCTGTAGGCAACCCGGCCAGGAGGCTCGCACAGACACGGCTGCGCCTGCGAATCCTTCGCAGCCAGCCGCACTGACGCAGCGTCGAACCGCGCCTGACTCCAGCCACAGCTTGCCGCCACCAGAGTCATCAGCAATACCCGTTCTGGATTCATCTACGAAGACTATACTATGAAACTCTTCGTATAACGTGGGCCGAATGCTGGCGGCATCATCCGGCGCCCAAATCAGTTTTGCCGGAGTTTTGCAGGCCGGTGACAAACAAACACACAACAACCACAAGAGGCAGTTGCAAAAGTAGGGATGTGGAAGCTGTTGTAAACAGGGGCCAGTGCGGTTAACCTGGCTATATGCTGCTCACGCTTCGCCAGCAACTCAGCCGCTTCAGCCACATTCTGCAAAGCGAGTTATTTCCCGTTCTGGAATCGGAGCTGGGAGAATTGAACGAAGCGGGTCGCCGTCTGGTGGCAGCGCTCGAACTGATTCCGCTGAGCCGCTTCATTCCGTCATCGCAGGGTTGGAACGGCAGGCCTCCGCGGGATCGCAATACGATTGC
>DASYCD010000114.1:0-105361 GCA_036500405.1 Bryobacteraceae bacterium | reverse complement strand
CCCATGGCTCGAACGCTCGCCAACATCATGCGAGGCGGATACGGCTTTCGCTGACTTGCCGCCAGCATATTGCGGCGGGCTTCGGAAAACAGGCCCGTAAAAATATCCTGCTCGCTCACCCGGCAACTCCCGCGGAATGCGTGGCGAAAGCGAGGACACGGTCCGCAATCTCATCGATGGGCGTTGCGTTCGAAAAACTGTGCGCGATGCTCCGCGCCGCATCACGCATACGGGTCGCATTTTCGCGTATCTGACCAAGCGCGGCGTCAATGCCGGAACCGGAGTCTACGATGACTGCCGCGCCCAGAGAGGCGGCGCGCTTCGCCACAAGAAATTGATCCACGGCCTGCGGGATCGCGATGGCCGGAACCCCGCACGCCATGATTTCGGACATGCTGGCCATGCCCGCGTGAGTGACCGCAAGATCGGCCAACCGAAGCACAGACATTTGGTCCACAAACGGAATCGCTCTGACGTTCGGCGGCCATACCGCGGTGCACGCCGAATTGTTGCGGCCCAGCGCGACGACCACCTCATAACCGGCCGCTGAAAGCGATTCCGCAATCTTCAGAAGTAAGTCCTGGTTACGATTGAACAGCGTGCCCAATGAAACATAGGCAAGCGGACGCGAACTGACTTTGGTAACCACCTCACCCGCACGCGGGCGCTCTTCAATCAACGGACCCGCGAAAATGTAACTCTCCTCCAGAGCGTGGCCAGCGGGCTGAAATTCGCGGGAAGTACAGATGATTTTCAGATCGGCCGCCGGAACCAGCATCGCGAGATGCTCGGGATCGCGCACGCCCATCATTTGCAGCATAGGCCGGGTGAAGGCAAACGTTGTAGCGAACGCAACGGCAGGCGCACCGGCTGCATTCGCGGCAGCGCGTCCCCAGCAGGCGGAAGCATCAAAGATAATCACATCGGCGCCGCGGGCGGCATCCGCGAGCCCTGTATCGAGTTCGGATGCCAGAGCCGCAATCACGTTGACGTACGCGCCAACCGACATGGCGGGCTGAGGGTTACTGGCAATCTCGCACGAGGCCTCATAGGCGACGAAACGGGCGCCGGCAGATTCCACCGGAGCGGTCCAGGCTGCGGTGGAGTAGTAGTCCACCGCGGCTCCGCGTTCGACAAGTTTTCTGATCAGAGCGAGGCTCGGCACGGCGTGGCTGCGCACCGGAAAACCGAAATACACCACGCGGGGCGCAGCGCCTGCGCGCCCAGGCTTCACAAACGCGCCCGGCGAACCAATTCTTCGGCCAGAGTCCGGATGGTGGGGTTGGAAATGAACAGGTCGACATCGGACTCATTGCCGAGAAGTTCATCGAGCGAGTACTTGAGTTCCACCGCTTGCAGCGAATCGACGCCCACATCGGCGAGATGCGAACCCGGCTCAATGGACCCGGAGCCGGATTCCCGCAGAGACGTCAGCAGATCAATAGCATAGTTTTCGACAATGAGTACGCGGCCCGCGGGATCGGCCTGCCGCAACTGGTCACGCGTGGGAATGTTTTGAGAGGTGTTGGTCATGAAAGTTCTGAACTATTTCGAGAGAGACAAAATCAGGAATCGGTTCGCCGCACCACGCGATGACGCGGGTATCGCCACTGACCATTCGCTGAACCGTACGGCGGCGCTGCAACTTGCCGCTGGTGGTGCGGCTCAGTTTTCCGGGCGGAATGAATCCGATCGTTTTGGCAGCAAGTCCGTGAACGGTGTAGAGAGCGCCCCGAATGGTCTGCGTCATTTCGTCGACTGCGGCAGTCTGCGCGAAGGGCACTTCCGCCACGACGACGAGGTGAGGAGCCGAGTGCGTTTCGATCAGCGTGACGGCCACTCCGTCCTCCGATAGCGCTTCATGGCTCACCGCGACCGTCTGTTCCAGGTCGGCGCACGCGAAGTTTTGTCCGTTCAGGACCAGCAGATCTTTCATTCGTTCCACAAAGACGAGCTCGCCCTGTTCGGTGAGAAACCCGAGATCGCCGGTTCGCAGAAAGCGCCGGCCATTGATGGAAGTCCACGAAGCTCCCGCATCCGGTGTGGACGGCTCTTTCCAGTATCCACGCGTTACCTGCGGGCCGGAGACCCAGACTTCGCCCACCAAACGCGGAGCGAGCGATTCGCGGGTTTCAGGATCGGCGATTCGCACCTCGGTATCCGGGGGAGCGAAACCGCAGCCCACAAGCTCCACAGCCGGTTCGTCGGCCGCGGCGCGCGCAATGTGTTTCTCGAGCGATGCGCGGGAAATCCGGTGGGTGGAATACTCCGCGCCAGCGGGTTTACAGGTGACCATGAGCGTTGCTTCGGCAAGGCCGTAACAGGGAAGAAACGCAGAGCGCCGGAACCCACAGGGGCCAAAACGTTCCACGAACAGGGAAAGAGTAGAAGCACGAATGGGTTCAGCGCCTACAAATGCGATGCGCCAGGAGGAGAGGTCGAACTGCGGCGGACTTGCGGCGCGCTCGGCCGCCTTCACGCAGAGTTCGTATGCGAAATTCGGAGCGCCACTCAGTTCCACGTTAAACTCCGCGATAGCTTCGAGCCAGCGCAAAGGACGCTGGAGAAATGCCTGCGGCGACATCAGGATGATCTCGGTCATCCGCACCATCGGGGCGAGGATGGAGCCAATCAGACCCATGTCATGAAAATGTGGCAGCCAGGAAAGCAGCCTTCCGCAGTATGCCGAATTAAACGCCTCGGAGATCGTGGCAACATTGTGCGCCAGATTCAGATGACTGACCGCGACGCCGCGCGCATTGCCCGTTGAGCCAGAGGTGTACTGCAAAAATGCAATATCGTCAGGATTCGGGGCAACGATTGAATCCCGCACTGGCTCTTCGTCGAAGCTGGTGAGCCAGGGAATCCCGTGCAGCATGGAATCCGCCGGCATCCGCGATCCGAGCGATTCGGACAGTGCCGGAGTGGAGATCACGGCGCGCGGCTGGCAATCCCGCGCCGCGCTTTCCAGCCGTTGGTATTGCGAGGCGAAGCGAGGGGCCGGTACGGGGACAGCGATAGTACCCGCCATCAAAGCGCCGAAGAAAGCCGGTACGAATTCGGGACCCGCGGGGTGCATCAGTAAGACGGGAGAGCCACGCAAACCGCGCGATGCAAGCGCCGAAGCAACGGCGCTCGCGCGGCGGTAGAGCTCGCCGTAGTTGTACCGGGTATGGCCTGCGCCGTCAAAGCGAAGCCACGTAAATGCCGGTTGGTCCGGACGCGACTGCGCCAAATCCGCCAGTCTCCGTGTAACAGGTACAACCGCGCTGGTAACTACGTTCACGCGATCTCCGCCCGGTAATTGCAGTGATCGAGATACGGCTCGAACTCCCCCGCACGTTTATCGAACGCCTGCCGCACTTCATCCGAGATCACAATGGAACGGGGCGCAGGCTTCGCCACCGGCTCGCTGATCTCAGTTTCCGTATGCCGGGAAATCGCTTGCAGCACGGCCTTCTGATCCAGGCACATTTCCTCATAGCTGGTTTCGAGAAGTTGGCCGGCGAGCGAATCCGCCATACTCAAAAACCCCTGGTGCGCGCGTAGAATATTGCCGGCGATCCACTCCACGCCTGCCTGGGAATGGAGAAACATGCCCGTCGCCATACGTTGTTTCGCGTCGCTGAAAAGATCCCGGTATCCCGTATCGATCAGAGCCAGATACGGATTGCGATGCCGCACGGCCTTGCGCCACGCATTCACCTGCGACTGCAGCGTGGCCAGCGGGTGCCGATGAATCAGAATAAATTTCGCATGGGGCCAGACCCCGGCGATCGGCGAGATTCCGAACGGATAGTCCGGAGGCGATTTCAGGAGCAGAGGCTTCTCCGTGCCTTCGAGAAATGACTTCTTCGCACAGAGTTCACGAAGCGCATCGAGTGTCTCCGGAGTCGTATCCGGCTTCTCATACCGGACGGCGCCGCCACGAGCATTCGCAAACAGAAGCCCGTATTCTTCGGGCGTATCGGGCGATGCGGGAATCGCATCGATGCCGCGATCGCGGCAATCCTGCGTAAGGCGCGCGGCGAAATCCGTCCGAACCTGTTCCTCGATGCGATTCAGGCGGTTGTAAACGAGCCGATCCGCCGAATAAACGTCCAACGCGGAGAGAAATCGGAAGGCGCCGGAGCGCGCGAGCTGCAAATGAAGAAAGGTGGTACCGGAACGCTGGCACCCCATCAGAAAAACAAGCGGCCCCGGATTCTCTTCAAACGGCCGCCAGGCTGATTCGCAGATGCCATCGAGAGCTTGCCGGGCAGGCGCGGCTGTCATCGGGAGCTCATCCGGACGAGAATTCGTTCACGAGCCTGCAATGAAAATGTGGCCGCAAAAGTGGGCGACTCGTTGTTCGTCCATTCAAACCGGAAACGGCGAGTCGCTGCGGTCAGCAAACCATTGAGTTCGAGAAGCGCGAGTCCCCGCCCCAGGCACGCGTGCATCCCCGAGCCGAACGGAATGTAAGTACGGGGAGCGACCGAAGCCCCTGGCAGGAAGCGTTCCGGACGAAAAGCTTCCGGCTCCGGCCAGAGATTCGGCATGCGGTGAAGCACCCACGGACTGCAAACGATCTTCGTACCCGCCGCGATTTCCACATCGCCCAGCATCACGTCCCTGCGCGCAACGCGGCCGAGATACCATACCGACGGATAGAGACGCAGGGTTTCATTGATTACGGCCCTAAGCAATGGCGAGGGATCGTCGCCTGTCTCATCGCCAAGCCGGGTTTGAATTTCGGGATGCCTGGCAAGCAGGTGAATCGACCAGAACATGGAGTCGGCGGTAGTGACATAGCCCGCGACTACGATCGAGGCGATCAACTGGCGCAGGAACTCGCGTCTGCCTCCGGCAGGGATTTCCTGAAACAATCTGTCGGAGATCACGCTGCTGACAAGATCTCCGGTATCGTGCGAGGATTCGAGGCGCCTCTCAGCGAGCGCGTACAGCACGCGATCCATCCCGGCGTTGGCCGCACTGGGGCGAAAACTACTTCCGATTCCTTTCGCGCGCCTGGCCAGCATGTAGATGCGGACGCCCTCCATACGGTCCATTCGGTTGAAAGCCTCAAACGCATCGTCGGCAATGTCGTCTTCGATGCGGACGAACGTCTTGCGCACAATGTCAAATGCAAGACGCTTTGTGGCCGCCAGCAACTCGAACGGTTCACCGGTTTGGGCAAACGAGGACCACTTTTCCAGATGCGCGGCGATCACACTCTGCACGGAAGCTCGCATCGCTGCAAGGCGATTCGGCGTGAATAAAGGCGTCATCACATTGCGGAGGGAGGCCCACTCGGCGCCTTCCATTGTCAGGATGTTCCTGCCGAAAGCCTGATCGATCAACTCGGGGAAATCACCCCTGTCGAAGTCTTCAGGCCGTGCATTGAAAATACCGTGGAGAATGTCCGGATCCCCTGTCGCAGCGTAGATTTCGGAACTCAGCCGGAAAGGGACGATACGGCCGGTTTGCGCGGCGCGAAGGACAAAATCGTGCGGGGCGCGGCAGAACTCAAAAACACGATCGGGAAGATCGAATTGTGGATTGGCCAGCGCCGCGGCAGGCGCTGCGGTCTCTGGAGCGCGGCCCTCCGTATACATAATGATCTGACTCAGGGCTAAACTTCATATTGCCAGATGTGCGTCCGGGCACGCAATTTTTGGGGAGCATTTTTAATACGATCCGGGCTGAGCGTCAACGAAGGTTAAGGCTTAGGCGGATTTTCAGGGAGAGGTGCATCTGCCGGGAGTCGCGGCTCAGCGCCCCATTCACTCACCAGTGCGCGTTAACCCCAGCCTTATTCGGCTTTCCACGTCCGTTTTGACCCCTGTCAGCCGCGCGTGAAATACTTCCCGCGAGCGGCTACGCCGGAGGATCGGGTTTGCCTTCGAAACAATCCGGCCGCGCGGGTCGCCGGCTTCATCCGCCAGTTCGCGGCGTGCGCAGGTCCGCCGGAAGCGGCCTCGGCGGGCGGAAGTGGCTGCCCGGCGCCCAGACCGGAGGCGAGACCGAAGAGAATCAGTTCCGCCATTGTGGTCACGTCGAGCGTCTTCATCATTCTGTACTTGTGAAACTCCACTGTCCGCGTTGAGATCTCGAGAATCCTGGCGATGTCCTTCGTGGATTCCGCGGAACAAATCAGCCGCAGGATATCGCGCTGACGCGGCGTCAGCACATCCGTGGACTCCGCGTTCGGGGACACCGGCGATAACGAAATGACGAGCGGCATGTCCGGATCGGCCCCGGTCAGGTGCAACAGGCTTTCGTGAAACGCTTCCTCAGAGGCGCTGGCGGGCAATATTGTAAGGAGGCCGTTTTTCGATCGCTCATCGTTCTCGGCTTCCGCTATCCGATCCTCAGAAACCAGAGCGAGAATACGAAGGTCCCGTGAGATGCTCCCGAGCCGATCCACTATAGTTCCGAGTTCCCAGGCAGCCGAAGCCGCGTCGATGATAACCAGGTCCGGGGCCAGCAGCCGTACCGCCTGATGGATTACCGTAAAGTTGCTGGAGACCGCGAGTATCTGACAGGTACGCGATGCAACTTCCTTCAGGCCTTCGAGCAGGGGCCGTTGAGGCCCTCCGATCACGATCCGCCGGCCCGATGTTTTTCCGGGATTACGCACGTCGCCCATCAACTACTCCACGCTAACGCACATGTCGCGTCGCAACACCTCGGAGTTCTTCCAGAACTCCGTCGCGAATGTGAAGTTGTTTGCATAAGAACGCACCATATTCGGGCATCCGGCTGTAAACTGGATTTCAGATAGATGAAGCTAATTTTTGTAAGTTACAGGATTATATAGTCTGTTCCGTAAATATCGAACATTTACCGGTCCCACTTGTTTCAGGCTATTAATAAGTAACTTTAACTACGGTACCGTTTACAGTATGTTTGCGAGCTTGTCTCATAAGCCCTCCCATCGCTAATCTCGATTACACAAGCAGAGCGGTCTGGCTGTTTTTAATCGGAGATGTACCGCGATCTAGTACTCTCCAGCTTCACATAGTACTACTAGTACCCGGAAGAGATAAGTATGTCCGGGAAGGGGCGAAGCTACGCCCAAACTGATTGAACGATTCAAACCTGAGGGAAACCGTGGTTACTGAAAATTCTATTTGCACTGATTACTACCTGAGTGAAGATACTTCGAGCGACTTACTCCCGTGGTATGCGATTCGCGTGATGTCAAATCGCGAGCGAGCAGTCGCTGCTTTGCTCCAGGGGCGCGGGTTCCCGGTTTCTGTGCCGCTGTGCCGGTCCAGGCGGAACGGCACCGGCAGGCGCAAAGAGAGCGTACTTTTTCCGGGCTACCTCTTTTGCGCATTCGACCCCAATGTCCTTCTGCCGATTATTTCGGTGCCCGGCGTCGTACACGTTGTCTGCCGGGACCGCGTGCCGGTAGCCGTGGACCCGATGGAAATGGAAGCTGTACGCCGACTGGCGGAGGCTGGTTTCAATGCCGAACCGTGCGCGTGGATCGCGATCGGCGAGCGCATCCGGGTTCGCGAAGGTCCCATGGCCGGCGTGGAAGGCACGCTGGCGCGTGAGGGCAACCGCGATCGGATCGTCATTTCTATTTCGCTGCTGATGCGCTCCGTCATGGTGGAGCTGGACAGAAGCGCCGTGGAGAGCATCGCGAACTACGCCCTCGCGTGAAGGCGCGCCGCTCGTTTATTTTCGTCTACCTCATGTCTCGAACTGCCATCGCTGATATCCGCACACTGTCCGGTTTAGCCAACCCCGTGCTGACCCGCGGGCGGAATTCCGTAATACCCCCTCCCGGCCTGCCCGATCCCATACATCGGCGCATCGAGCAACGCGCCGCGAGTAATCCTCAGCAGATCGCGGTGATTGCCGGAGGCCGGAAAGTAACCTATTGTGAACTCAACAGCCGGGCTAACCGTCTCGCCCGATATCTCCGGCGCATGATGCCCTCGCCGGCCACGCCGGTCGGAATTTTCATCGAACCCTGCATCGGTACTGTCGTTTATCTGCTGGCGGCGCTGAAGGCAGGAAACCCGTACATACCTTTGGATCCCGACGGCGCGGCCATGCAGACGGCCGCCATGCTCGCCGAGACGGAGGCGTTCATTCTGCTGCCGTCCGAATCGACGCCCGCTTGTTTGCCCGCCAGGCGCGCTCGCGCGATCAGCATTCAGAGCGAATTCGAAAACATCGAGTGCGGGAGCACAGGGAATCTTTCACGGGGTGACGCGGAAAGCCTGAGCCGCGATGCTTTTTACGCATTTTCCACGGGACAAAGGGCGGCGGTTTCGCATCGCGCTTGTCTGGATTCCATGGTGTCTTTCCAGGCGTCACTCGGCGTGGCGGCAGACTGGTTACTCAGCGCACCGCGGCCGGATCTCGCGCTTTCCGGGATGTGGATGCTGACTCCGCTGGTGTACGGCACACGTCTGATTCTCGCGTCCGGCGCCGGGGAGGGCGTCGGTGACGAACTCATCCTCGATCAGATGGAGCGCTCCCGTGCAGTCGTGCTGCGGGCGACCCCGGGTATCGCGACCGCATTGCTCAACGCGAAATGGCAGCTACGAAGCAAACTCAAGCTCATTCGCGGCGCCGAAGCGTGGCCGGATGAACTTCTGAAAGCGTTCGATGCGACGGGCATTGAAGTATGGCAACTCCAGGGAACCGCTGTGAACTATCGGCTGCGCAGAAATGAATCCGGCGCGACCCTTCCGGCGTCGCGCGCTGCGGCGAACGGCGGCCAAGCGTAAATCATGAAACGCCCGAGGCCCAATCATGGCGTTACTCGTACTCCTTCTCTTATTAGCGTGTCTGTTAGTGGCCGATGACGTTCTGCGATCGGCGGCGGGCAAGTACGTCCTGAGCGTGGACGACGTCATTCAAATTCGCGTACCCGGTCTCAGGGAATACGGCGCCCACACCAGCTCAATTCGAATCGGTCCCAGCGGCGACGTGCCTCTTCCGCTCCTGGGCAAGGTCCATGCCGCGGGTCTCACCGTGAACAGCATGGAAAAACAGATGACGGCAAAGCTGTCCCGCCTCATGAACCACCCGGACGTGACGATCATGGTCACGGAATTCGCCAGCCGACCGGCCCGATAACTCGGTCCGGCTTTTTACTCCACACATGACCGTTCCTACGCAGTTACAAGAGCTCGACTCTGAAAAGATACCGGACGCCCGCCGAATGATCAGGCCCGCGTACCGAAGTCTGCGCGTCAATCTCGCATGGATGATGGTGGGCACCGTCTGGAACGGATTCTGCCAATGGGCCATGCTCGTCGTGCTCGCTAAGCTGGGCGCTATCGAGACGGTGGGGGCGTACACGCTGGGGCTGGCCATCGCCACCCCCATCCTGATGTTCAGCTGTTTGAACCTGCGCCCCATTTTCGTGACAGATCAGCAGGAAGTCTTCCGGTTTCACGAGTATTTCGCGCTTCGCCTGGGCATGATGGTGGTGTCGGTCGTCGCCGCTACAGCTGCGGGAATACTGGAAAGGGATCGCCCCGAACTCGTTTTCTTCATTGCCGCCATCACGGTCGCAAAAGCGCTCGACTACCTGAGCGACATGTTTTATGCGCTGCTGCAGCGCGAAGAAAGTATGCGCGCGATTGCCCTTTCCATGATCCTGAAAGGAACTCTGGGACTGGGGGCCATGGCGGTCGCGGTTGTGGCGCGCGGATCGTTGAGCTCGATCGGAGTTGCGCTGGTGATCGCCTCCGGCCTGGTTCTCGTCTTTTTCGATGTTCCGGTCAGTCTGAATCTTCTTCAACTGAAATTTGTCTCCGCGCTGCGTGAATGCGCGCGGCAGACCAAGGCGATGCTCAGAAATCGCCGCCGCGCCACCCGCCGGCTGTGGGAACTTGCCTGGTCCGGCGCCCCTCTGGGGCTGGTGGTGATGCTCGTTTCGCTCAACCTGAACATCCCGCGCTATTTCATGGAACGAAGTTTCGGAATGCGGGAACAGGGCATCTTTTCGTCCATCCTCAATCTGATGGCGGCCGGCAGCGTCGCGGTAGGCGCGCTGGGCCAGAGCGTCACTCCCAGGCTTGCAAAATATTTCGCGTCCGGCGACAGTGCGGCGTTCCGGCGGCTGGTCTGGCTGCTCACCGGCATCAGCGTATCTTTGGGCGTCGGGGGATTTCTTGCCGCGGCCCTGTTCGGCCGCCAGATTCTAACGTTGGCTTATCGTCCCGAATTCGCGACTCATCAGGACGTTTTCATCTGGCTGATGGCCGCCTCGGGAGCTCTCTACCTCGGGAGCATGATGGGCGTGGCTGTGACAGCGGCTCGCTGCTTCGCGCCGCAATTGCCGCTGTTCGCCCTGTCGGCCGTCACCACCACCGTGGCCTGCTTTCTCCTGATTCCATCCATGGGGATGCGCGGCGCGGCCGCGGCGATTTTCATTTCGTCCGTCGTCCAGAGCGTCGGCGGAGCACTTCTGCTCCGCTATGCGTGCCGGAGGATTGCGGCAGTCGCGGCATAGCTGCGCTGGTTCGAGTATTTCAATCATCGCCTGTGCTGTGGATATGGGTACCCATTTTCCTTTCATTCCTTCCACGGCGCTTCAGACCGCGTATCGCCATGCTCGCGGCGATACGCGGCCTCAGTATCACAGTTCCATTCCGCCTCTCGCGCACACATCTCACACCAACGCCATTCGGTAAAACGCTATGAATTTACTAATCCTGCTGGGCGGGCTGTCATTTGCTCTCTCATTGCTGCTCGTGCCTCTCTGCCGCGATGCAGCATTGCGGTGGAATCTCGTCGATTATCCGGATCTCCAGCGAAAAATTCATAGCCGTCCCATCCCGCGCATCGGCGGCGTGGCCGTATTCGCCGCGGCAGCGCTGGCGAGTCTCGCCGCCTGGGCCTTTGGCTCCGATCTCCTCGGACTGAAGCCGGAAATGTTTCGCGCTCTTGCGCTGATAGCCTTCCCCGCTCTGGCCGTATTTCTGCTGGGGCTGTTCGATGACCTCGTGGGTATGAGGGCTTTGCACAAGCTGGTGGGTCAGATCGCAGCGGCGAGTGTCGCTGTGGCCGTTGGCATCCGCATTGATTCCATCGGCGGCTTATCGCTAGCCCCCTGGGCCGGCGCAATTGTGACCGTCCTCTGGCTGGTAGCGTGCGCGAATGCCATGAATCTGATCGATGGTGTGGATGGCCTTGCCTCGGGCGTAGCTCTGATCGCCGGCTCCACATTCGTGACGGCCGCGCTGTTGACCGGCCGCCTGGACCTGGCCGTCGCTTTCGTTCCGGTAGCCGGCGCTCTGCTCGGCTTTCTCGTTTTCAATTCCAACCCGGCGTCGATTTTTCTCGGCGACTGCGGCAGCCTGTTTCTGGGACTTCTGCTGGGATCGAGCGGCGTATTGCTTGGCAATGACCCGGCCGTTTCGCGCGGCATGCTCGTACCCCTCTTGCTTTTAGCGATCCCATTCGCCGATGTGAGCCTTGCCATGACCCGCCGCTTCCTCAGACGGCAATCGATTTTCAGCGCCGACCGTTCCCATATTCACCATCGGCTGCTCGCCCTCGGTCTTACGTCGCGCGGCGTGGTCTCAGTCCTGTACGGCGCCGAAATGCTGGCGGGAGTTCTCGCGCTGGCCGTGGGATTGAGCAGACATCGCTGGGATCTGGCAATCCTCGCGGTCTTCGTCTGCGCAGCCGTGCTTTGCGTCGGAAAATTGGAGTACGTCGAATTCGACGCCGTGCGGCGGTTCTTCGGCGAGGATTCGCTGCGCCACGCCATCTGTGGACACGTCGCGGTGCGGCAATTTGAAGATGTCGTGAGCGAAGCCAGAACTCCCCAGGACTGTTGGCGCGCCATCGAAACCACGTCCAAAATTCTGGGCGTTCACCGCGCGGAGATGCGCATGGGGGGCGCCACGTTCCGCTATCACACCGGATCAACCGCGATGCGCGCCTGGCAGATCTATGTGCCGATCTCGGAGCTCGACTGGGTGGAGTTTTATCAGGATCCCGGCCCTTCCGGCAACCAGACCACCGCCATGATTGTTTTCGCGGAATCCATCCGGCGCCTTCTCTCTTCCAGGTCTTTCATATCCCCGCGCGCCGCCGTCCACGGCGTACTGATCTCCTCTTCGATCGTGACGCAGGAAAGTCTGGCCCGCGCGGCGGCAGGTTCTCAGCAATCCAACTGAGGTGAAATTATGCAACAAACCGGAAACGGCAGGATACCTGCGCCCGCGGTTTATGGCATCACCGCGCTTCAGGAAGGACTACTGAGTTCCACCACGGAATCTGTTTTAGCGGGAGCCCGGAACATCCGCATGATCTGCACCGTGCGCGGCAACCTCGATCCGGTTTTCGCCCGGGCGGCGTTTGACCGGCTCGTGGAGCGCCATGAAATGCTGCGGACCTTCTATACGCGCGACATGTCCGGCGCGTGGCATTGCGCAACCGGCGCATCCCTCTGTGATTTCGACATCGTCGGCTGGCAGCAACTGAGCGCCATGCCTTTCGAGGATCATATAAACCGGGAAAGCGCCCGGCCATTCGATTTGGAGAACGGTCCGCTTCTTCGGGTTCGGCTCTACGCGGGCGCCGCAAACGCAGCCTCACTCCTGTTGTGCGCGCCTTTCATCGCCGCCGATCTTACGTCACTGCGGATTCTGATCGGCGAGTTCGAGTCGGTCTATGTTGCGCTGCGAACCGGAGGAGCCCCCAATCTGCCAGCCCTTCGCGGAAATTATTTCGATTATGTCCAGCACAGCCGTATGGAATCGAGAGCCCGTCAGGCGGGTGCGGCGCCTGGGGCAAAGCCACGCGATGTTCCCGCGCTCGACCTGCCATTCGACTACCTCCCCAGCGCGAACGGCGAGGATTCCCAGGGCGAAATTCAGTTTGGAGTTTCGGCGTCCGTTGCCGAATCGCTCTCGCTTCTGACTTCCGGTTCGGACACCGCCCGCTCCGGCGTATTTCTGGCCGCATTCGCCATCCTGCTGTCACGATACAGCGCCAACGAGCGAATCCCGCTGGCGCTGCCCGTCAACGACCGAACCGTGAACACCCGCAATGCGGTAGGGAACTATTTGCGGCTCGAACCGGCCCTTTTGGAGTGTGCGCAACAGGGGACTTTCCGCGAGTTGCTCGATCAAACGGCGAGTGCGTTCACGGAAGCGCTCCATGCAGGCTCCGCGGCGCAATTCCCCAGAGGCGAAAACGGATCCAATCGGATAGAACCGCCGTGCTCCGCATGGTTTGCGTGGGAAAGCGGCGGCCGCGCGCTTCGCCTCTGCACAAGCTCTTCGTTCGAGCCGGTGGAGGCCGAGTGTCTGCTGCTGCCCGGATTGTTCGCGCTGGGCCTAAGGGTCAATCAGACTGAGGGATTTATCCGCGGATCGCTGGTGTATCGCCGCGATCGGTTCGCCCGGTCGACCATAGCGCGGATGTCCCGCCAGTACCTGCAGTTGCTCGCTTCGATCGGCGATCGGCCCGATGGTCTGATCGGCGAATTCGAAATCCTGCCTGAGGAGGAAGAACAGGAGGTTTTGGCCTGCAGCGCCGGCCCCCACCGGGAGTTCCTGGCCGCCCGTCTTCATGAACTGTTCGCGCAACAGGCGGCGTGGCGTCCGGACGCTGAAGCGCTGGTGTTTGGTGCCCAGCGACTGACCTATAGCGAACTGGACCGGCGCTCCAACCAGGTTGCGCAATTCCTTCGTACGAATGGGTTGCGCCAGCAGGAAATCGTGGGCGTTTGTATGGAGCCCTCCGCGGACTGGGTGGTCGCGCTGGTGGGGATTCTGAAAGCCGGCGGCGCATACGCTCCAATCGATCCGAAGTTCCCGGCCGAACGGGTCGCATTCATGATCGAGGACATGATGGCGCGCTGGGTACTCACCAGCGGCCCCACGCCGGGCGAGACCCGTTCAGCGGCCAGCCGCGTATCCCTCAACGACCCGCATTCCGGCGTCGCGGGGTCGAGTTGCGAACCCGTGCCGGACATTTCGACGCCTGACAGCCCGGCCGTGTTGATCTATTCGTCGGGGGCCACTGGCAACCCAAAAGGAACGTTGATCCCCCATCGCGCCGTTATCCGCGCTGTCCAGGAACGGAATTTCGTGGATGTCACTCACGAAGACCGCGTGGCGCAACTGATGCCTGCCTCATTCGATGTCTGCATTTTCGAAGTCTGGACGGCATTGACGAACGGCGCCACACTCGTCGGAATTTCGAAGAATGACCTGCTCGCGCCGCCGCGGATGGCCAGCATACTCACTCGCGAGCGCGTCACTTTTATGTACCTCCCCGCTGCTTATATCTGCCAGATCGGCCGCGAGAATCCCGGGATGCTGGGCAATCTCCGCACGGTTTTCTATGGCGGCGCGCCGGCAGATCCAACTGCGCTTCACAACATCCTCAGAGCGGGCCCTCCAGGAAAACTTGTCAATGCTTACGGCTCCGCCGAAGGCTGTATTCTCGCCAGTTGTTATGGAATCGGACACGTCGACGAAGAGGCTCGCTCGATTCCGCTCGGCCGTCCGCTGACGAACGTGAATCTCTATCTGCTGGATGCGAACCTGCGTCCTGTCCCCTTCGGAGTTCCAGGCGAGATCTGCATCGGAGGCAATATCGCGCTTGGCTACTGGCGCTGCCCCGAACTGACCCGGCAAAAATTCATTCCGGATTTCATCAGCGGTAAAGAAGGGGCCGCTTTCTACCGGACCGGCGACATGGCCCGCAGGCGCGCCGATGGAAACCTGGAGTTTCTCGGGAGAACTGAAGATCAGGTCAAGGTGAGAGGTTTTCGAATCGAACTGGGCGCGATCCAGATCGCTCTTGCATCCCACCCCGATGTTTCGGATGCCGTTGTGATCGTTCGCGAAGACCAGCCGGGCGTCCGCCGTCTGGTGGGATACGTGACGCTCCGCCGCGAAGTCGAGCATGTTGCGGAAATACTACGCCGGCATGTGCAGTCCAGAGTGCCGGAGTACATGGTTCCGGGCGTGATTGTGCCGCTGGATTCCATCCCACTCAACGCCAACGGGAAGGTCGATAAAACCGCGCTCACCGCGCCACGCGAGCGGCCGGAGATCGCCACAGTGCGGGAAACGCCGATGACGCAGCTTCAGCAGGCCGTTGCAACTGTCTGGCGCGAGTTGCTGGGAGTGGAAAACGTCAGCCTCCGCGACGATTTTTTCGAACTCGGCGGCGACTCCCTGCTCGCCATGCGTCTGACTGTCTCACTCCGTGAGGCGTTCGGGATCCCGGTAGCGTTGCAGGCGCTTTTCTCCTCGAAGTCGCTGGGAGAATTTTGCGCCGCGCTCGAGGCGGGGGAACTTGTTCCCGGCCGTCTGGAGAAACTCGCGGGAATTCTGAACCGCATCGACAGGCTCTCTCCCCTGGAGTTCGAGGAAGCGCTTCGTTCGCTGGATTTCGCTTGAAACACGAATCAGCACTCACATGGGCTACACAGACTCGACAGCCGCCGGACGTGCCCTGTTCCCGCCGGGTGTATTGACGGAGATGGCGCAAGACAACCGTGATTTGATTCGGCCGCGCGCCGACGCGGCGGCGTTTCCGCTGTCCTCCCTTCAGAAGCAGCTCTGGTTTACCGGGCATGCCCATCCGGATAGTCCGGTTAACAATATTTCTTTTTGTTATCGCCTGTATGGAAAGCTCAATATTCCGGCGCTCGAAACGGCGTTCACGGAAGTCCTGCGGCGACATGAGGTATTGCGCGCCCGCTTCACGAACGACAAAGGGATACCCCGGCAGTCGATTGCGCCGCTGGAGCGGGTATCTCTGTCATGCGCTGATCTGACGCGCGCGCCGCATGAGAGCCGCGAGCGTGAGGGACTGGCGATGGCCGCCGCTTCGTTTGCGCGTCCATTCGACCTCGCATCCGGACCGCTGCTGCGAGCGTCTTTGTTTCGCCTTGCGTCCGACGAGCATCTTCTCGCGGCCGCTGTGCACCATATCGCTTTCGACGGCTGGTCGCTCGGCGTATTCTGCCAGGATCTGGCCGCCGCGTATCGGGCGGCGGCGAACAGCGCGCAGGACGTCAGCTTATCTCCGCTCCCCATCCAGTATGCGGATTTTGCCGCCTGGCAGCAGGAATGGCTGGAGAGCGACGATGCCTCGAATCAATCGGCATACTGGTCGTCGCGGCTCGCCGCAACGGCGGAACCCCTGCAACTCCCCCTCGATCATCCCCGCCAGGTCCGGCAGAGTTTCCGGGGAGCGGAGATTGTTTGGGAAATACCTGTCTCTGCGGTCGTCTCTCTTACGAAAGCCGCCCGCCAGCAAAACGCCACGCTTTATATAGCTCTGTACGCGGCCTTCCGGCTCCTCCTGGCCAGGCACACTGGACAGCCGGATATCCTGGTCAGCACGCCTGTCGCGGGCCGCTCGCGCTCGCCCGTCGATCGCCTGATCGGATGTTTTGTCAACACCGTTACCCTTCGCACAGCGGTGGACGAAAATCTATCGTTCTCGCGTTGGCTGCGTGAAGTCAAAATCGAAATACTTGAGGCTCTGGCGAATCACGAACTCCCTTTCGATCGCGTTCTTGCCGATCTTCGGCCGGTGCGCGATCCCAGCCGTCCCGCGTTGGCACAGGTCTCGTTCTCGCTGCAGAATACCCTGCGCACCGAGCTCTATCTGCCGTCCCTGATCGCGACCCATATTCCCCTCGAAGCACAAGCTTCGCGGTTTGACCTGGGTCTGGATGTCTATCCGGTCGGCGGCCGGTTGCGGTGCGTTTTCACTTACAACAGCGATCTGTTTCTGCCGGCGACGGTGGAGCGGCTGGCGGGCCATTACGAACGGCTGGTCACCAGCCTCGCCGCGCGGCCGGCTGCGACTCTCGCTGAGATCGATATGCTGACGGCGGCGGAACAGCGCCGGATCGTTGAGTTATGGAACGAAACGAAGACTTTTGTTCCGCAGCAGACGTGCGTACACGACCTGTTCACGGCTCAGGCAATCGAAACTCCCGGCGCCGTTGCAGTCGAGTTCGGCCGCAAACGCCTGACCTATCGCGAGCTTGATGAGCAGAGCACCGGTCTCGCAGCCCATCTGAGGAAGCAGGGCGTCGGCCCCGAGTCACTGGTCGGCGTTTGTCTCGATCGTTCGCTCGAAATGCTGATCGCCATCCTCGGCGTCCTGAAAGCGGGTGGAGCTTACGTGCCCCTCGATCCCGCATTTCCGGACGATCGTCTGGCCTTCATGCTGCAGGACTCGGGAGCAACGGTACTCCTTGCCAGCCCCGCGTATACAGGAAGATTCCCACAATACCCGGGCACTCTGGTCACCTTAGAAGAAGGGATGCCATTCTCCGCGGATCGGGGTCCGCGGCAGACCACCGGGGTCAGCCCGGAAAATCTCGCCTGTTTGCTCTATGGCTCCGGGTCCATGGGGAAACCCGAGGGGATCATGATTGAGCATCGATCGCTCGTCAATTTTCTGGAATCCATGCGCCGCGCGCCTGGAATGACGCGCGATGACACTCTGCTTGCGGTAACATCGATCTCCCTGGATATCGCCGCGCTCGAACTGTATCTGCCGCTGATATCAGGCGCGAAGCTGGTAATCGCAGACCGCATGGCTGCAACTGATGGCCGAGAGCTGACGAAGCTCATTGCGCAACGGCGAGTTACGGTGATGCAGACAACGCCCGCTACGTGGCGGTTGCTGCTGGATTCCGGCTGGGCGGGAAGCCGCAAACTGCGGGCCCTGTGCGGTGGAGAGGCGCTGTCCCGCGACCTGGCGGAAGCACTGCTGCCTCGCACGGCAACTCTGTGGAACATGTATGGTCACGCGGAAACGGCGGCGTGGTCTCTCCTGAGTCGTGTGGAACCGGGAACGGGGCCCGTCTCAATCGGACGGCCCATAGCCAACACGACGGCTTACATTCTCGATTCCCGCGACCGGCCTGTACCAGCCGGTGTACCAGGCCGTCTGCATATTGGCGGCGCGGGCGTGGCGCGGGGCTACAGAAATCTTCCGGAGCAGACCGCGCAGGCCTTCTTCGCCAACCCAATCCCCGAACGCTCCGGAGAGCGCATCTACCGTACTGACGATCTGGCCCGCTATCGTCCTGATGGACAGGTTGAATTCCTCGGCCGGGCCGATGGGCACGTGAATCCCATCGAAACGGCAGAGATCGAGTCGGTTCTGCGCCGCCATGAGGCTGTGCGCGATGCCCTGGTAGTCGTACGCGGAACGCCGGAAACGGACAGGCAACTCGTCGCATGGATCGTTCCTGCCGCCAGGGATATCCAGTCTGCCATAGAAATCCGGCAATACGCCGGAGCTCAATTGCCCGCATATATGGTCCCGGGAACAATTCAGTTTGTGGATGAGTTTCCCCTGACGCCCAACGGCACGGTGGATCGGCTGGCGTTCGCGGACACAGCGGTCTCCATGTCGCGGTCCTCACCGAAGGGCGCGGCCCCGGCGCATTTCGAATCCGTTCTGCTCCGTATCTTCGAAGATCTGCTCGATCGTACGCCGATCGGCGTGGATGACAACTTCTTCGACCTGGGCGGTCACTCACTACTCGCCGCGCGCCTCGTCGCCAGGATCGAAACGGAAACCGGCCACAACATTCCCGCAGGAACATTATTCGAAGCGCCCACGGTGCGCCAACTCGCAAGCGCCACTTATCGAACGTCCAGCCCGCTCATCCGTCTCAATCGCGAATGCGATGAGTCCCGGGAGCCACTGTTCTGCGTTCAGTGGCTGAATGCCAAACTGACTACCTTCGAGAAGATCGCACCGCTGCTTCGGCAGAATCGCCCCATCTATGCATTGCGGATTCAACTGGGACTGGACGAAGCCAACACCCAATATTCCATCGAAGACATAGCTGCCCTCTATCTCGACGAGATTCGCCAGCGCCGGTCTTCCGGACCCTGTCATCTTGCGGGTTCGGGTCTCGGAGGCCTCGTGGCGCTTGAGATGGCCCAGCAACTCCTGGCGGATGGCGACGAAGCCGGCCTGCTTTTGATGATCGATGCGCCTATGCCGGGCAGAATAGCTGGCCTTCGTGAGCGCAATTTCGAAGTGCTGAAAAGATGGGCGCGCGAAACTTTCAAGTGGTTTGCCGGCAGACGCGAGCAGAGCGCTGCGCGAAAATATCATCCCCGGCCATATCCGCGCAAACTAACTCTCTTTACATCCAGTGATGCGGCCACGCGGACTGATGAGGATTGGCGCCGCGCGTGGCGCGAAGTGGCGCAGGGCGGACTGGACGTCCACATCGTGCCGGGCGATCACGAAACGATCGAGCAGGAAGCCAACGTTCAGCTTATTGCCAGTCATTTCCAAAACTGCCTTGACCGTGCACAGGGCGAGGACCTGATGCCGGGTTGATTCCTGCTGTGTATTTAACCTGACCGCTTGCCGCCAGCAAGCCTGATGCTTCACTCAGACAGCATCTCAGCAATAGCGCATTGAAATTCCCGTATCGCCCTGACGTCCGGTCCTGACACCGCATCCGCCCTCGTGACTGAGCTAGCCTATCCGCATTCGCTGCGCGACCTGCGCGAGCGCCTCTCCTCGGAAGAGGCCTGCCGTGACTTTCTGTTTGAACTCAGGTGGCCCGGCGGCTTCCGTTGCGCCCGCTGCGGACATCGCAAAGCCTGGCTCCTCGGCAACAAGTTATACGAATGCGCAAACTGCGGACTGCAGACCTCCGTCACCGCAGGGACGGTATTCCAAAACACGCGTACTCCCCTGACGGTGTGGTTCCGCGCCATCTGGTGGATGATGGGCCAGAAATTCGGAGCCACTGCCGCCGGCCTTCAGCGCGCGACGGGGCTCAGAAATTATGAAACCGCGTGGACCTGGCTTCACAAACTCCGCGGTTTGATGGCGCCGCCCGAGTGGGATCGCCTCAAAGGCATAGTGGAAGCAGGTTCAGGCGAAGTTCGCATTCACGCGCTTCAGGCAGGCACTGGAAGAGTATTCCGCGCCATTATTGTTGTGGCTGCCCAAGCCGACAACGGAGGCGTGCGCGAAATCCGGCTGCGCCGCGTCGCAGAGTTGAACGAGGATTTTCTGACGTTGTTCATTCGCCGGACTGTGAAACGTGGCGCCGTCATCGTCACTCAACCGTCTTTCCCGGTGGGCCATCTGGGACGGTTCGGCTATATACATGAGCGGGTCCCACGCGACAGAAGCACGGGTGCGGAAGATCAGCTTCCAAGGGTCCAGACGGTTTTGACAGAACTCGAAGACTGGCTGAATCAGGCGCACCGGCATGAACCCAACAGCCATCCGCTGTCTTATCTCGATGAATTCGTATTTCGATACAACTCGAGAGCAAAGAGCCGGGGGCAGGCTTTTGTCGATCTTGTCCGCCGCGCCGTGACAGCAGAGCCGAACGCTTCGGATCAGAATGGGGAAGCGCCCTCTGGGGGTGCGGCGTAACGCGGTGCAGCATAACGCCAGGGATGGACGACAGCGCCTTCAGCTACAATTCGGCGTCTGTTGCGGGATTGACGGTCAGGCCGCTGCGGCCGAGGCAGTCCTGGGAGAGTTCAGCGCGGGCCCCGCCGATGTGTCGAGGTCTTTTTTTTTGGCGTCGTCCAGATCTTCGTCCAATTTCGCCTCCGCGCGCGGGAGAGTGAAACAAAACGTCGACCCGTGTCCTGATGAAGATCGCAGCCAGATATGGCCGCCGTGAAGCTCCACAATTCGGCGGCAGATCGTCAGGCCCAACCCGCTGCCCTCGAACGTGGCCTGGGGATGAAGACGCTTGAACGCAGCAAAGATCCGCGTGCGATCGGTGGCGCTGATCCCAATGCCGTTATCCGTGACGGAAAATACCCAATCCGGCCCCGACCTTCGGCAGCTCACGTGGATCTCAGGCCGCACTTCCCGGCGATACTTCATCGCGTTCGACAGAAGGTTCTGAAACACCCGGCTGAGAGCGGCGCTGTTGCCGGTGATCCGCGGCAGTCCAGCCGAGCTGATGATTGCGCCCGATGCCTGAATGGAAGCTCCCAGCGCCGCCTTCGCGGCCTCCAGGACCTCATCCATTTCGACGTCGCCGTCAGGAGCGCAGTTCGATTCCCACGCCATGACTTCGAAATCGTGCATCAGTCTGAAGATGCGCGTGGTGTTCTGTACAGCGCGAGACAGCCAAAGCGTGGGATCTTCGATGCGTTCGGCGCGCGTCTGAAGCAGCTCGAGCGACACCTGTATGGTTCGCAGAGGCTCGCGCAAATCGTGAAACAGCGCCGAGAGCAACTCGCGCAATTCCGGTTCATGCTCATTAGCTGAGGTTCCAGCCATCGAACCTGAGGTATGAAAATTCACCAAAGGACATCACCTCCCGCCCATCAGGGCTGAACGTTGTGGTTACCTCGAAAGGATACCGTTATTGGCCCTGAATTATGACTCGGAAATCTTCGCGTAAGGTGAGTTTAATTTACAGTGAATTGTAATGTTTTGGCCTTATCCCACCATTCCGTTTTTGGCGGCGTAGACGGCCAGCTCGGGAACGGAGCGAAGCCCGAGAGCTTCCATGATTCGATACTTGTGAAACTCCACTGTGCGAGCTGAGATGCCCAGAACACCCGCAATTTCCTTAGGTGCTTTTCCTTCCGCCAGCATCTGCAGGACTTCACGTTGACGCTGAGTCAAATCTCCGGCATTGCCGTTTCGCTCGTAGTGCTGGCGCGGACGCGCCGAACTTAACACAGCCTGAGTCAAGCCGGGTTCGAAATACAGTTGTCCATCCAGAACTCTTTTGATCGCGTCGATCAGAATTCGCGATTCTGCGCATTTCAGTACGTATCCCCGGAGCCCGGTATGCCACGCGTCAATTGCAAAAGCTGCATTCTGATGCATGCTCAACATCAAAATCTTCGTGCCGGGATCACGCCGGAGAATCTGTCTCGATGCTTCGAGACCGTTCAGTAGCGGCATCGTGAAGTCCGTGACGATGAGATCCGGCTTCAGGTCGGCCGCTGCGTTTACGAGCGAACGGCCATCCTCAACCTCAGCCACAATCTCAAACTCGGCGGCGCGGAGGATTCCGCGTAAACCTTCCAGCAGGATCTTGTGATCGTCCGCAAGAATCAATCGCCAGCGTCTGACCTTATTCTCAGACTCGACCCCGTATCGTTTTTCGTGCATGAAATCCGAATTCAGCATTTGTTCTGCCACCCCCGCCAAGGAAGCGCGTCGGACCAGTCTTCACACTCGAAGCGCCATCGCTCCGATCCATGGCATGCAGTTTTCGCTGCCCGGATGTGCGAACGTCTAACCGCGCTGCATCATACGTAGCTCCATACTAACCCTAACCGCCGTTCAAATAACTTCTTTTTTTATGAATCCGGTACTTGACCCGCAGCCCCTGCGATTCCAAAACTTCCGGAGTTCACGGCGTTTCTGCCGGCGGTTGGTGCGAAGCCATTGTATTCACGTGTGTTGACTCTCACCCTCGCCGCCGGGATACTTGCGTCGCTGCACGGCCGCCTCCCCGGATGCCGTAAAACTTTTTTCAGTCATTTTTCAGTTAGCAGCCGAAGGAGAACGCATATTGTGAGACGCGAGTCGGCTTAAGCAGAGCGATTGAGTCAGCAAACAACGCCCCGGTACTTAGGAGAAGCTGGTAAGTATCGGGAACCGACGCACATCGGATATTTCTTACTCGTGTCTGTTACGCGGACGAACTCATCGCAGCGATTGTGGCATCCTGACACGCCCTTGCGCGCAACGGACGCATTGATTCGATGAACTCGCGGATTCGGGCATTACCTCGCCAGCGCCTCCGTGCTCCTCCTGGGCTCTGCGTTTTGTGCCCGTGGCATCCCCTATTTGACGTTTCGCCCGGGCGGGTGGTTTCACCATCGAATCCGAGTAAACATTAAAAGGGGCGAACACATGCCAGCCTTCTCGAATAGTGGTTTGCCGGACAACCAGGTAAACTACGGGTTAATGTACATGTCTGGTACTTCCGATCTAGATCTTAATCTTCGCCTCCGCATGCGCGACAGTCATCGATAAGTTGTCCGTAAGACCCTGACGCCTGGTAATCTGATCGCGTCCGATTTTAAACTGGTACCTGCTTCGCTCCGGTTGCAAAGTTTTAAACGCAGGACCAATTTTGCCGTCTCCCGCGTCGCAGTGTTCCGATAGTTGCCCTCGCCTGGCGCAAACAAAACACGTGCGACTAAGTGAAGTCGATTTCGCTAACATGTTCCGCGCTGGAATGCACCTGAAAGTAATCAGTGAGTGAGTTATGGGACATGACACCGATGCCTCTTTCTTGCGGCGAAATTTAATGTGCATACGGGGATGAAACACCGCTCAGACAGCGTTCGAAAATTTGGTGATTGTGCGCGACAAGTTTTCGTCGTGGTTCGTTTGCCCTGCTCCGATATCCGCGATGACAAAGGCAGCGAGAAGTGTACCTGAACAGGAATCAGAAGTTCGGAGCAGCGCGCGTCGCTCCCGGTGAGAGGCTCACGCGCCATCGGAAGCGTCCCCATTCGTCCGCCAATCGCAATACAGCCCCCTAACCTCCGCCAGGGCCCAGCCAGAGTCGAACGCGTCAACCTGCTGCCTGCGGTCGCAGGATGCATACACCGCCGGAGTTCGCTTCCTGCCCGATGGATGGCTGCGAATGCTGTGCTACAGTCGGGCTGGAAGCGCGTCAGATGCCCATCGCCGGTCACGGGCCCATCTCGGTCTTAATCGTCGACGATCATCCCGTAGTTCGGGATGGGATCAGGGCAATCCTCAGCTCCGAATCGGACATGATCATTGTCGGCGAGGCTGGAACCGCCGAAGATGGTATCCGCGCCTGGAGAGCCCTGCGCCCCGCCGTGATCCTGTTCGATGTGCTCCTGCCGGACCGCTCCGGGGACGAAGCCATCGCGGAAATCTGCACCGAAACCAGCAACTCTCAGATCATCGTCCTGACAACTGTATCGGGAGACGAGCAAATTTATCGCGCTCTCGACGCCGGCGCCCGCGGCTATCTCTTCAAAGACGCGGCTCGCACGGAACTCCCGCAGGCAATTCGCGCCGTCATATCGGGTAAGCGATATTTTCCGCCCAACGTCGGGGCCACACTGGCGGACAACTTCCCCCGTTGCGGCCTCAGTTCCCGCGAGATCGAGGTTCTGAAACTGGTTGCGGACGGACTGAGAAACAAGGAAATCGCGTACGAGCTCTCGATCGCCGAGGCGACCGTCAACGCACACGTGAAGCACATCCTTGAAAAGCTGAACGCGTCGGATCGCACCCAGGCGGTCATGCTGGGCCTCCGCCGGGGGCTACTGAGACTCTGACAAGTTTCCAACGGTACTTGTTTCCAACGGTACTTATAGTTGAAGACTCGTCCAGCGCTTGTGGAGACGGGCCAGCGCCGCGATGCAATCGTCGTCACTAGCGGCCCCGAATGCCCAGTTCGAAAAAATGTTCAGCACCGCCTGTACAGGGGGCGCCGCGTTCTCGCGAAGAGAGGCAAGCCGGTGCTCCAGCTCACGAACCGATTTCGCTTTTGGCGAAACGGGCGATTTGCGCGGAGCCGTGCGCATCGCGCCCGTATTCATCTCGTAGCACTTTCCATTGCGGGTCACAATGCATGTTGCGCCACGCGCTTCGGGGGCGGGCAGCTTCTTCAGCAGCCGCCGGAACGTCGTCTCCGGCACATTCAGGTGCTTGGCGAGCTGGTTATGGCTCAGCATCCGGGCATTGGAATGCTCGATCGCATGGCGAATCGCGTTGAGAATGTCCGCGTTGCTGCGGCGGATACCGTGCCGGGAGTTAGCAGCATAGCTGCTCCACCGGGCATCGCTGAGGGAGCCGCGCCGGACTTCCGCCAGGATGCTTGTCCTGCCGATCTGCTCGGCTGCCGCGGCGCGCTGAAAGCCATCCGAGAGCCAGTAACTGGCGCCGTCGTACCAGACGGTGATGGGCGGAAACAGGTCGCCCGCTTCCATCTGCGCGGCGTACTCCTGGATCGTGGCCTTCGAAAGATTCGCGCGCACCTGCGTTCCCCCATCCCGGCGTATGGAGGCGATGTCGAGATGGATGACGGCTCCCGGACCATCCGGAACGGCTGGCGAGACTACCGCAAGAGGTATGAGGGCGGTGCTCATTGCTGGACACTCCCCCCGCAAGCGTGAAATGCCCGGCCGCCATCCTGTTCCGCCTGCGGCGCCGCGGGCGTACTGTTCTCACGGGCGCGCAGCCAGAATTCCAGCATCACAATCTGGTGCAACTGCGCTTCGTTACATTCGAGGCCCAGCGTGAAGTGCTCCAGCCTGGCGCGCGCCGCCTGAGCCTCAATGAAGCCACCCTCCGCGAGAAGCAGCGGGGAGGGCGACCTTAATAGCTCCTGAGCCATCGGCAGGAGCGAACGCCGGAACACGCCGCTATACGCCGCTTTTGAACGTCTCTGCGCAACCGCCTTCGGAAGTAATCCCGAAAGCGCCCGCCTCATCAGCCGCCGTGGTTCGCCCGGACGATAGACAATCCCCGCCGGGATCGTCATCATAAATTCGACCAGAGGCCGATGGCTAAACGGGTGTGTCCAGGCGGCGGGCCGCAGAGTCTCCGGCGATTGCAGGTGCCGCACCTGCAGCGTGTCCATCAGGCTCCTCAGACGAGTGCGCCTCCCCGGCGCCCCGCCGCGATGAACTTCCGGAATTCTCGCCTCTGTCAGTTCCACCGCGCGCCGCACGGCGGCGGGAGTGAGCGCGGTGTTCCGAAAATTC
Source organism: Bryobacteraceae bacterium (assembly GCA_036500405.1). Classification (GTDB taxonomy): domain Bacteria; phylum Acidobacteriota; class Terriglobia; order Bryobacterales; family Bryobacteraceae; genus BOG-234. Next base: position 79,673 of record DASYCD010000114.1, on the reverse strand, counting down.
GCGGTCGCGGAGTTATCGGTTCGCGTGATCGCAAGCCGCGCGGCGTCCGAAAGAATGGGATATACAGGCTGGCGCTGCACGCGGCCCCAGCGGAGCGCATTGCGGAACGCCGCGCCAAACCTTCCGTGCGCCAGATCGTCCGCGACGTGCTCGGCGCCATCGACGCAATTGCCCATCACCAGGTCGCCAAGCTGTCCCGTCACGATGGTGGCGGCGTTCAGGCCGTCCATCCATTGACGAATCTCACGATTTTTCATTTCCCACCGGGCCGGTAGTCCGGATCCGGTGGATTGAGCCGAAGCGAAGCTGTCCTCGCGAAGTGTCAGATGGCGGCCGGGAAACCCGCACGCATCCTCCACCTCCCGGATGAACTTTTCGTCTGCGCTATCTTCCTCGGAGTAGCTCAGAGTAGTCAGGCCAGACGCATTCGCCTCGCCCGCGCGCATCACATCGCGGGCCATGCAAATCACGGAAGACGAATCCAGCCCACCGCTGAGTTCCGCCACCGCCACGCCGTGAATGTTCAGCCGTGACCGGACAGCCTCGCGAAAAAGATACCGGAACCGTTCCTCATAATCCGTTTCGCGCGGGAGCGTCGTCTCGCACTCGAGCGGCGGTTTCCAGAGAAACTCCTGCTCAACTCCGGTTTCCCGTATACGCAGTACGCGGCCGGGAGGAACAGCGGAGATTCCCTTCCAGGGCGTGCGCCCACCCGACGCGGCCCCGCGCACCAGAAATTCCGCGATGTAATCGGGATCCAGGTCTCCCCGTCCCATCCATCTCGACAAAGCAAGAATAGAAGACGACCAGACCACGCGCCGCCCTTCCGGCCCTGACGACCGGTGAAAATACAGGGGCCGGACGCCCGCATAGTCAGTCGCGAGCCGGAGGCTGCGCTCTTCACCGTCCCAGATTGCCAGGCTGAAGTCGCCAATTAGCTGACCCAGGTGTTTCGGAAAGTCCCTCCCGGGGGCCGCAATCACCACTTCAGCTTCGCTTGCCTCAGCCCCACAACCCGGAAGTCCGGTAAACTCCGCGGGGTTATCCAACCTTCCTTCCCAATGGCATACAAGAGCTCCGCGCTCCTTGCGAACCGCCGTCGATCCGCCCCGCTCGATCATGGAAGTTCCACCGGCGGCGAAGAGACGGTCTTCCGGGCCTGCCAAACCGTGCAAATTCGACAACTCTTCCGGCGATGCCGGCCGTCCATTGAAATTGCAAATTCCGGAAAGATGCCCCACAGCGGTCTCCTTCAGTTGCCGTATCTCGGACCGGAACCGGTCGCGAACCGGTAAGCCGCATGGATAAGCGACATCACGATTTCAAATTCCGCATCGGTTCGCGGGGCGTAGACCACAGACAGCCCGCGTGGCAAAAAGCCCATATCTGCCAGTGGGTGTGGCTCACACCAGCCAAGATTCGTCGCCTGCCGCGCGACAGAATCGGGAAGCACCATATGGAGAGTGGTGCCAGGCGCCGGATGCAGATGGCAGAATTCGTGGCTGCAGATAAATGCCTTTGCTCCGGCAGAGGCAAATTCATCCGGAATCCAGAACGCCCGCACCGCGCGATCGGCAATCTGACTCTCTCTCTCCTGCACATGCGGCAATTGGAGAATGCGGCCGCCGATCCGATCCGCCATGTCCGAAGGCGGAAACTGTTCCGCCTGAATATGGGGCTCACGGCAAATGACCGGCCTTGAACCACGCCTTGGGATCAGTTCAATCACTTCTTCTTCCAGTGCCTGCATGCGGATTCCGGTGCCTCTGCTTCAACATAGCCGCATCGCCCGTCGAGCGGAAACACCAGATCCCCGAAAACGAGAATCATCAAAATTGACTATTCCGCAGGCAGCCAACAAGCGGTAGGGAGCTACGCGGTGGTCTCCGTCGGCCCGGGACGAACGTTCGTCTCGTTTTGGTTGCAGATCACCCTGGAGTCGCAAGAGCGTGCCCGTTAGCACATCCTGCATGTTTCGTTTTGGGACTTGTCGGACAGTACGGCCTGACACTCAGGAATTGGTATGCGTTTTTAATCAATTTGGGTGTGTTGCCGTGGCCTTCGCTCAGCCTATCCTGCATTCGTGCGCCCCGCGCATGGAAAGGCAAGTGAATGTTCTGGTTCCGATCGAAAAAGAAAAGTGCTCCCGCCAGTACAGAGTGTACGTGCAAAGCGGTTTCGTTTCGGGTCCCCCAGGGAGTTCAGGCCACCATCGATGAGAACGGCCTGGTGTTGTTTTCCCTCACGGCCGGCAAATTATTTCGGGCCAACCGCATGGGGGCTCGAATCTGGTCGGCGATTACGCAGGGCGAAGACGCGGAACTGCTGGCCCAGAAAGTCTCGAATGAGTTCGGCGTCAGCGTAAGCCGGGCCACCGAGGACATTTCGCGCTTTCTCCAGTCGCTCACACGGTCGGAACTCCTGATCGCAGCGGAGCCGGCGCGATGAAAACCGGCCGATTCTCATTCGCGTTTCTGGTCATGTGGGCATGGCTGGAACTGCTACGCCATGATCTGACGATGAAAACCCGCGGATTCGCCCGCGCCTGGTCGAGGCTCGATCGAACGCGTACTCGCGCCAGCCGCGAATGGGCCGACGGCGGCAAGACCGCGCTCGAAGCCATCGACTGGGCCACAACCTTTTATCCAAAGCGCGTGATGTGTCTCCAGCGCTCTCTGATTACCGCACGAATTCTCCGGAAGTGCGGATTTCCGGCCAATGTTGCGATTGGCTATCGGGCGGCGCCATTCTTCAGCCACGCATGGGTGGAAGTCGGCGACCGCGTTGTTAACGATGAACCGGCCTATCGTCAGCGGCTCAACATTCTCCTTCGCAACACGGCGTTGAGCGCGGACGCATAGCCGTAAACCAGATCGAATTTCAAATTGCAGTATCCAAAACGAAAGGGCACAAAAAACATGACCACCTACGAACCGGCTGAACTCGTATTCATCGGCGCCGCCGAAGAAACCATTCTGGGATTTTGGAACATGGGTTTCGACTTCGACTACACAACTTTCGCCGATGGCTTCATCTATATGGATGATTCCGTCGACTAAAATTTCCCAGGCCCGTCCCACGCCCGCCGGAAAACGTAAGTTCCGGCGGGCTATTTTCGCGTCACGCGTCCGGATACTTCGCAACGGGCGCCCTTCCCCGCTCTACTGTCAATCGACACCTGAGCTCCAATCAGCGAAGCTCTCTCACGCACAGCCGCAAGCCCGATGTGTCCGGTCTCCCCCTTCACATCCGCGGATGGGAAGCCCTGACCGTTATCTTCCACAACCAGGAGGAACGATTTCTCCGCACATTCGAGACGAAGTTCGATCCGCGAAGCGTTGGCGTGCGTCGCGGCGTTCGCAACCAATTCTCGCGCGATGATGTAGAGACTTGCCTGGACACTATAGGAAAGGGCATTCGCTTCGCTATCGACATGCGCCGAAAAATGCGGACCCAGTCCCCGGGTGACCTGCGTTCCCATTTCAGCCAGCGCATCGGAAAGCGTTTGATGTTCGAGCGCCGGCAGCCGCAAAAGGTTGATCGCATGACGCGCCTCCTTCATGGATCTCTCCGCCTGCTCGACCGCGCTGGTCAGACGCGCGCGGCTGTCCTCCGGAGCGCGGTCGAAATTGTGAACCGCGGTACCCAGTTGAAAGACAACTCCCGTAAATCCCTGAAGAAGACTATCGTGCATCTCCCGGGTGACGCGCATGCGTTCCTGAAAGACAAGTTGCATGCCACTACGAATCTGACGGACGCGGAGCAGATAAATTCCCCATCCTGCCAGCGCGAGCGCGCTAAGGACCAAAAACGGGAAATAAATCGTTTCGTAAAAGAGCGGCGGGATGCGAAACATCAGGTTGGCGGTGGTGGTAGCTCCCGCGGCCCGGACGCGAAACCGGTATTCGCCGGGGCGAAGCAACCCGTATACCGCGCGGTGGTCCTCGCGCGCCTCAATCCAGTCAGTGTCAACACCGTCCAGATGGTAGTAAATTCGGGGATCGCCGCCGCTGCCGATGTTGGGGGCGGTAAACGCAAACTGAAACTGGCGGCCCCGAATCCGCGGCTCCGGTGAGAGAGGAATCGGCTGGCCGTCCACCAGAAACTGATCGATCAGTGACCGGACGCCGCCCTGCGCGAGATGCACCCGCTTCGTATCCAGGATGGAAAGGCCGGAGAGAGAAGACGCGACAATTAGTCTCCCGTCGGGCATCAGAGCCAGTCTGGGGGTCGTACTGCCTCGCGTATCGGGAAGCTCGATTCCGTCGTCGGCGCCGAAACCAGCTACAACCAAAGGCTGCGGTGCGCCATCACCGGATCCGTCCAGAGACCATTTGGGTATGTAGATCAGGCGAGTGCGCGCAATCGCCCACAGCCCCGAATCACCCAGGCACAGGCTGTAGACCCCTCCGCTGGGGAGTCCCTCCGTAGCCCCCCACATCGTCCACTTGCCATTGCGGTATCGCGCAAGGCCTCCGGCGGCGCCAACCCAGACAGTACCCGAAGAATCTCCGGTGATCCCATAAATTGCTCCCGCCCCCCAGCGACTGGCAAGTGGATCGACAGGAGAACCCGCGCCGCGGAGCGTTCGCAGAGTGCCGTCCGTATATCCCGCCCAGAGAACGCCGCTCCGCGCATAGATTGCGCTCGCGCGTTTTCCCGCGAGAGATTGCGCCAATTGAGGGGCGTCGCCTGCCATTCGATCGCCCGTCATTCTAAAGATCTGGCCGGAATTGGCAAGCAACCAGAGTGTTCCCCGCCCATCGTTCTCAATATCGACAAACTCCTGCGGCATATTGTTTTTACCAATGATTTGCCGCTCCTTACCGGCCGAGAAACTATACAACCCGTTCGGTGTGCCTGCGAGAAGCGAATTACCGCTCTGCCCCAGTGAGACAACGGACTCGTGGGGGATCAGTGCCTGAGAGAAAGAATTCCCATCGAACATTCTGATCCCGGAGCCGAACGACGCCACCCAGACCCGATGATCGCCGGCGGGAAGAACCGCGGCCGGAACGTTGCTGCCAGGCACCGTCAGGTTGGTAGCAATTCGATTGCGGAGACGAACGAGCCCACGTAAGGTCCCCAGCCACAGATCGCCGTCACGGTCTTCAAAGATCACGTTGAGCAAATTGCTTGGCAGTCCGTCTTTTTCTGTCAGGGACTCAAATCGGCCATCCTGGTAGCGAAGCAGTCCCGACCCGGAAGTGCCAATCCAGAGATTGGCGTCCTCGTCCACGAGCACGTTCAGGAGTTGCCGGCCGATCGGCTTCTTATTCAGAACCGCCGCGCGGTTGCCGTTCGCCTGAAGAATGTTTTGCATGTTGCTGAAAACCATGCCGCCCGTGGCATCTTCAGCAATTCCGCGTATCTCGGCTGGCGGAGCCACTGGGCAGGTCTTTGTCTGGAGCGGCCGCCAGGAACAGGCGCCGCTGCTGGCAAATCCGATCCAAAGATTCCGGCGCCGGTCTTCGAACAGGCTGAAAATGGAGTCGTTCGGCAAACCATCGGCCTCTCCATAACGCCGGACTGTATTTCCGGCGATGGACGCCAGGCCTGCATCGGGCCTGCCCCCCGTCCCGACCCACACTACCCCGTCATGACCCGCGAGAAGGCTGAAGACAGCGCCCGGCGGCAAACCGTCTATCGTTGTAAACGTTTTGAGTTGTCCGTTTGCAAACCGGCTCAGACCCCCAACCGTACCGATCCATAAAGCGCCATCGCGCGAGACGCAAAGCGCCGTTATCCGCACCTCATCCAGTTGCCCGCTGGCAGCGCCATTCAGGCGGGTGAAATTGACGCCGTCGAATCTCCGCAGTCCGCGGCTGGTCCCCACCCACAGAAAGCCATCCGGCGTTTGCGCGAGCGCGAGAACCTCGCCCAGTGAATAACCGTCCTGAACCGTCCAGCTTTTTCGCTGATAGCCGGTCAGCGGTATATGAGGATCGAGCGCGAACAGCGAGAGAGGAGCGCACGCCAGCGCGAGCACCGCGCAAAATCGCGGAAGCAGAGGCATCGGTACCAGACGGATGGTAACACGCGCCCGGCGGCATCACTCCTACTCGCGCCGCGCGTTTATTCCTGAAGCCGCGGCGTCTTCTTCTCCCGAACCGGCAGTATCGCTGTGAAAGCCCGGCGAACCTCGTTCGCCTGCGTAACCGCCAGCGACTCCCACATCGATGGCGTCGACAGCGTATGGAAGAACAGACGTGGCCAAAGGAAATTCACATTGATGGCCCACCCCGAAACCACCGTCATCTGGTAATACCAGCCCGCGGGTATATACAGCGATTGCCCGGGCCTGAGCGTGCACTCCAGGCCGGAGGCCTGGTGCGCCAGGGGAAATTTCTCGAAGTCAGGAAGCACGGGATCGAACCGGCATTGCGTCGAGCCCCGCATCCTGTAAAGGAGGCGTCCCTGCGATGGAGGGAAAAGCACGACATGTTTACTTCCCATCACCTGTACATTGCAGTTCGGCAAGTCATCGGCGTGAGTGCCGCACGATGTCCCCAGTACGCCGCACCAGAGTCTGGTTCCCACAGGCCTGTCCACAGACCAATCGGGAACAGGCGCCTCGGCGGCCAGTTTCGAAGAAAGCTCCGGCAGTGACGTATCAAGGTAGTAGGACGCTCCCATGCCCGATTTCGCGACTGCCTTCGCAATTCCGGTCGCGTCCGTACAACCCCGGCAGATATCCTGGAGATCGATCGCCGCGTCGAGGACCCAGTCGAGGTATCGGCTTAGCAGGATTTCAGAACCGCTCTCGGAATTCGAGCGCGTGTTCACGGGCTTGCCCTGGTTCGCCCGTACCAGAACTTTCCGGTAGCCGGCTTTCTCCTCCAGATAGGGGGCGCTCCAAAGGCCACCGGCTGTCCACTCCGGGGCGTTGTCGACGATCACCCGCGGCTCCGCCCGCCATCTCGAAGCGCTGAATTCCTGTCGTGTTGTTTTGATGACTGGCTTGATGTCCATTGAGACTGGCCTCCGCTCTAACCCTCGCCAGTCTATGCTCTGATCCGAAATGATTCGAAGTCAACGAATTCCTGATGGAAAATCGTGCGATCCGCCATCTTCGCCAAATGGCGAGGATCCGTCCAGGTCACGGAACCAGGACGGCCGCGCCATTCAGGGCATCGTTTCGAACCGCCCTCAACGCGTCGTTTGCCTGATCCAGCGGAAAAGCCGTGACACGCGGATTCATCCCAATCTCCGCCGCCACACGCAAAAAATCACGGGCATCGTCACGCGTCATGTTCGCGACGCTGCGAATCTGGCGCTCGCCCCACAGAAGCTTGTCGTAATCGAATTGCGGGATGCGGTCGAGGTGAATGGCGTTGATCGCGACCACCCCGCCCTTCCGAAGCGCGCCAAGCGCCGCCACCACCACATCGCCGCTGGGCGCGAACGTCACCGCGCGATCAAGCGTCACAGGCGGCCTGGCCATCTCATCGCCCACCCAATTGGCTCCCAGTTCCTCCGCCAGTTTTCGATGGGATTCGCCGCGCGTCGAAACGTAAACCCTGCATTTCCATGACTGCAGGACCGCGATCGCCAGATGCGCGGACGCTCCGAACCCGTAGAGTCCCACATTTTCACCCGGCTGCACGCCCGCCACCCGCAGGCTGCGAAACCCGATGACACCCGCGCAAAGAAGGGGCGCGGCCTGGAGATCCGTCAGCCCCTCCGGCAAAGGATAAACGAAGTCGGCGCGGGCCGCCGCGTATTCCGCGTATCCGCCATCCACGTGATATCCCGTAAAAGCAGGCGCATCGCAGAGGTTCTCCATGCCTTTAGAGCAGTAAGGACAGACGCCATCCACTCCGCCCATCCAGGAAACGCCTACGCGCGCGCCAGCCTCGTCGCCGCCCACGATTTCTCCGACGATCTGGTGACCCGGGATAATGCGATCGCGAACCGGCGGCAGATCGCCGTCCACAATATGAAGGTCGGTCCGGCAGACCCCACAGGCGCGCACGCGGAGCAGAACCTGCCCCTCGCCCGGCGCCGGACGGTCACACTCGCCCGTCTGCAGAACTCCACGCCCATCCTTCGGCGAATACCAGGCCGCGCGCATCATGACTAAACTGATTCTCGCGCGATGAGGGGCGCCAGCGCTGTCAACTTTCTGACACCCGGCTCTTCCCAAAAGTTTTGTTGACAGGGAGATCAACACTAACCCCAGTCTTTTCAATACCACGCTCCGGCACAAGATTTGCCTTTCCGTCTCCACATGAATGGAGTAGTCCGTCTGCGCGAATCCGACGGATCGGTCCGACTGCTTTCCGTGGCCGATGCCGTCGCCGAAGCTTCAAACGATCTGCAGCGCGGTGGCGCCGCGCACGCCCTTCGCCTCCTCGACCAGGCCGTCCACCGTGCCCCCCAGGCGCCGGCTGTCCGCTATCTCCTCGGCGTCGCGCAGCTTCGTCACGAGCAGCGCGATCTCGCTGTCTCCAACCTCGAACGCGCCGTTCGCAGTGACGCCCGCAATGTCGACTACCTCGTTGCCCTTGGCGAAGCCCTCATTCCGGAACGCCCCCTCGACTCCATCGCGTACTTCGCCGCCGCCATCGAGCTCGGCGCGAAACGTCCGGACGTCTACAGTCTTCTCGCCTCGGTCCTCATCAGCATTCGCCGGCCCGCGGAGGCCCTCAACGCCTGCGATCTCGGCCTTGTCAACTGCGGCGACGCGCCCGAAATTCTCGGCAACCGCGGTCTCGCGCTACGCGACCTCGCTCGCTACGAAGAAGCGCTGCGTGATTTGAAGAAAACCGAATCTCTGCTCCCGCACGATTACCGCGTTCTCGTCGGCATCGGCAACATCCTCAGCGATCTCGGCCGTCTCGCCGAAGCGAGCGATTACTTCACGAAAGCCGCTGCGCTCCGCCCCGGCGATCCCATCTGCCGTTTCAATCTCGCGCTCACACTTCTTCTCGCCGGCAATCTCCGCGATGGTTTCCGCGAATACGAATGGCGCTGGGGCAATCGTCAGTTCGCCTCGCATCGCCCCCGCTTCGCGCAGCCACTCTGGGACGGCTCTGAGCTCAATGGCCGTCATCTTCTGCTCTCCTTCGAACAGGGCGCCGGCGACACGATCCAGTTCGCGCGCTATGTGCAGTTCGCGAAAGAGCGCGGCGCACGCATCACCATGCTGGTCCAGCGTCCGTTGCTAAGGCTGATGACGTGGCTGGCAGATGAAATCACCGTCACCGATACTTCACCGGCGAACTTCGACGTATACTGCCCCCTCGGCTATCTTCCGCACGTGGCGGGAACCGCGCTCGAAAGCATACCCGCACCTGCGCAGTTCGAAATCCCCTCAATCACCCGATGGCAGTGGCACGCTCGCCTCGGCGAACGAACCGGCGCGCGAATCGCGATCGTCTGGGCTGGCGCCGCAGGACATCCCAACGACCATAACCGTTCTCTCCCCCTTCATCGCCTCGCTCCGCTTTTCGATGCATCAGGAGCGGAGTGGTTCAGTCTCCAGGTCGGGCCGGCATCGGAGCAACTCGCTCCATCGAACGTTCGCAGTCTCGCACCTGATCTCTCTGACTACGCCGAAACTGCGGCCGCGCTCCAGCACATGGATCTCGTCATCACCGTCGATACCTCCGTAGCGCACCTCGCCGGAACGCTCGGCATTCCCACCTGGGTCATGATTCCCTTCGCGCCCGATTGGCGCTGGATGCGCGATCGCACCGACTCCCCCTGGTATCCCTCGATGAAGCTCTACCGCCAGCAGACCCCTGGCGATTGGGAAACGGTTCTAAAGACAATCAATACCGACCTGATGGACTGGCTATCTCAATGACGAAGAAATCCAGGTTAGTCCTGATCGGCGACAGCGCCTTCGCGGAAGTCGCCTACGAATACTTCACCTGGGATTCGGAATACGAAGTCGTCGCATTCGCCGTCGAACGCGCCTGGCGCAAGCGCGACGAATTTCAGGGCCTGCCGGTCGTCGATTTCGAAGATCTCCCTCAACTCTACTCACCCGCCGAACACCACTTCTTCGCGTCTCTGGGATACAGATCCTGTAATCGACTCCGCACGCGCCTCTATCAGGGCGCCAAAGCGCTGGGCTACGCACCGGCCTCTTACATTCAGCAATCGCGCATCCGTCTGGCGCGATGTTGAACTGGGCGAGCACTGCTTCATCTTCGAAAACAATGCCCTTCAGCCACGCGTGAAGATCGGCGAAAGCTGCTTTCTTGGAGTCAACTCCACCATCGCGAACAATCTCACCGTAGGCGCAGATCGCACAATCGCAGCGGGTGCTCTTGTTCTCTCCGATGTTCCACCGCGCAAAGTGGTGACAAAAACCTGGAAAGTCGACCGGGTCGCACCCGCGGCATGAAAGTTGAGACCTACAGCCCCGCCGCGCGTGCGGAGTGGAACGCCTTTGTGGCTGCGAGCCGCAACGGTACCTTCCTGTTCGATCGCGCCTACATGGAATATCACGCCGATCGCTTTCCAGACCACTCCCGCCTGATCCGCAACGGCAAAGGCGAACTGATCGCAATTTTCCCAGCAAGCGCCGCAGGCGACACCGTCGCGAGCCACGGCGGCCTGACTTACGGCGGTTGCATCCTGAGCGAACGAATGACAGCGCCCCTGATGCTACTCGGCATGACCGCCTGCTCGAATCTCTGAAAGCGGACGGCTTCCGCCAACTAATCTACAAAACAATGCCGCGCATCTTCCATCGCATGCCTGCCGATGAAGATCAATACGCGCTCTTCGCCGCAGGCGCAGAACTCTATCGCCGCGATGTCTGGTCTGTAATCGATCAAACCCGCCGCCCCCCGCAGGAACGGCGTGAACGCAGCCTCAAAAAAGCCGCACGGCATGATCTCCAGATTCGCGAATCAACCGATTTCGCGGCTTTCTGGGAAATCCTCTCCGCGAACCTGAACGGCCGCTACGGCCTCAATCCCGTACACACGCTCGACGAAATTCTCCTTCTGCAAACGCGCTTTCCGCGGAACATCCGGCTCTTCGGCGCCTTCCAGGGCTCCACGATGATGGCGGGCGCCGTTGCTTACGATACCGGCTCCGCAGCCCACGTCCAGTACAATGCCGCATCGCCCGAAGGCAAAGAACTCGGAGCGCTCGACCTCCTGCTCGAAACGCTCATCTCACAGACTTACTCAACACACGCATATTTCGATCTCGGCAGTTCCACGGAAACCGACGGCCGCTACCTCAATCGCGGCCTCGCGGAACAGAAAGAAGGCTTCGGTGCTCGCACAATCGCCCATGATTTCTACCGCCTCGACCTCACTAACTGGCATCCCCAGCGAATGGAATGCGCCGATCGAAGTACGCGGCCGTTCGTCACTGAATGATTGCCGTCTTGTACACCTGCCGAAGATCTCCGATCCCGATGGACGCGGCAGCCTCACGTTCGCCGAAGGGCGCGGCGCCGTCCCGCTCGCCGTGCGCCGCAGCTATTGGCTTTACGACGTTCCCGGCGGCGAACGCCGCCATGGCCACGCATACAAATCCCAGCAGGAATTCATCATCGCGCTCTCCGGCAGCTTCCGCGTCGTGCTCGATGACGGCGACCGCCGCGTGTCCTTCCAGCTCAATCGCTCTTACCACGGCTTGTATGTCACGTCCATGATCTGGCGTGAAATGGATGACTTTTCCACTAACTCAGTTTGTCTCGTACTTTCGTCAGATATCTACCGCGAGTCCGAATATTGGCGTAACTACCGGGAATTCGCCGCGGCCCGCCGCGAAGGAAACAGATCATGACCTCCGAATGCCGCATCATCGACCTGCCAAAAATCGACCGGCGCGAGGGTAACCTCACGCCCATCGAAGGCGGCAACCATTCCGTTCGACATCGCGCGCGTGTATTACATGTACGATATCCCCGGCGGCCAGAGCCGCGCCGGGCACGCGCACAAGCGCCTCGAACAACTCATCGTCGCCGCGATGGGAAGTTCTGACGTCGTCGGTGGACGATGGCAAAGACCGTCATACATACCATCTCGATCGCGCTTACTACGGACTCTACGTTCCCCGCATGATGTGGCGCGAACTCGCGAATTTCTCCTCCGGCTCCATCTGCCTCGTGATGGCGTCGCTGCTCTACAACGAAGACGAATACATTCGCAATTACAACCAGTTCGTCGCCGCCAGGCCAGCCGCATGACCCTTCCTCGATCCCCGCGCGTCGTATCTCGAATTACGCGGTGAACTCGACGCGGCCTGGCATCGCGTGATGCAGGGCGGCTGGTACATTTTCGGCGAAGAGGTCGAATCCTTCGAACGAGAGTTCGCGGCTTATTGCGGTACGCGCGAATGCGCGGGAACGGGCAACGGCCTCGACGCACTGCATCTCATCCTGCGCGGCTACGGGATCGGCGCGGGCGATGACGTCATCGTACCCGCCCATACCTTCATCGCCACCTGGCTGGCGGTGACTCATGCCGAGGGCATGGGCACGGATATTCAGGTGAGCGGCGAAAACGCCTGGACGCGCGCCGGCATTCTTTTTTCACTTACCTCGGCGATAATCCTTATCAGGCTCCGCGCCTCCACGCCGCGAATGCGCCCGGCATGTACCTGATCCACGGCTGCGGCGATTTTCTCGATACCTATCAGCGCTTTCTGAACGGACGCGCTTTCGCAACGGTCATACGCGCAGGTTACCCCGCCAATCCTCACGCGGAACGCAAGACATGGAAGCAGCGCCGGCATGAAATCATTTTCGCCAAAACGGGCGTCAACCCGGCAGCGCTGCGCGAGGGCTGGCAGAACCTTCCCACGCGCGTTCAGCCGATCCTGCACGAAAGCGTGGAACTCGTTCTTTCCGGCGCCGATGACACGGTTGCCGGCTGCCGCGCCACTGTATTCGCGAACCGCCGAATTCACTGGGGAGAAACACGCGCGTTATTCCTCTCCATCTGCAGCTCCGTCGATCTCTACGTCCGCACCGTTCGCGCCGAGCACATGGTTCGAGCTCTCATGCGGCACAATGCGCTGAGCGTGGGCGACTGGTCACATATCGATCAAACCGGCGCCCGCGCACGCTTCACACCTGCGATCCCCGCGAGCGCGCTCGACGAACTCCACGCCGATTCGCGCATAGTAGCGAATATCCTCCCCAGCGTTCGTTACGGAGAACGCGAGCGCATCATGGGCCGGCCTGCTCGCAGGATGCGCCGTAATCTCCGATTCGACGCCGCATCTCGATCGCACTCTCGAACGCTTCCCCGTATTCCGAGGCATCGCCACCGGCGATGAAATCGACCACGCGATTACCTCTCTCCTAACCGATCGGGCGATTGAAGACACACTCACCGCATCTCTTGCCCTCGCGCGCGAAATGTTTTCACTCGAAAACTTCGTCAATGAAGTATTGAGCCTCCTCGAACTGGAACGCTACCGCAGAACCGATCTCAACTGGTGGGCGTTCCCACCGCGCGGCTAGCGCACCCTGGCCATTTTCAGAATCGCCCGCCGCGCACCCTCGGTCACTAACCCGTAAACCAGGTGCGAAGCCCAGGCCTCCAGATGCTTGATCGGCGGCGTCTTCGTGGGCGGACCAGACAACCCTGCCGCCGGCACACCGATCTCATCCGCGAGTAACCAAACCGCGCTGCCGTAACCTGTGCCACCACCAGCCACGGCCAGACGTGTCGAACTCGCCATCGCCCCATACACCGCGCCAACCAATCCGCCGAAGGCGTAATGCACAGCAGGTCCAGCCCATTTCTTCTCTCGCTCCGTGAGCTCATGATGGAAGACGGTTTTCGAAATGCCCGCCGCAGTCCGAACCGTCGCATCCTCGCTATCTTTCTTATCAGAGGACGGCCTCAGCTTTTTCTCAGCCTGAGCCCACACCGTCTGAAACTGATTCATCACAAACGCAGCCGCAACTCCTCCAATCGCACCCGCAACCGTCCCCCAAACTCTCTTCCTCATCCTTCTTCGCATCCCGTCACCTCGCCATCCACGGGTGCACATAGCAAGCCCTTGTTCCTGGAAATACTACCCTTGAGCTAACTCGGCGCTAACTACCTGTATGAACCGCGCGTTTCATCCCGCGATAACGTCCCTGGTACAGCCTCCTCATTGGTTATATTTACCCTGCGATCTCATTGATTCAATATGGAATTGCGATATGTCTCTCCGCAGCGCCATTTCACTTCTTGGTACCGAGTGGGCCCGGTTTCGCCGCATGATCGAGGCCCTCGAGCACCAGGCGGAAACCCACCACAAGCGTCACGTCGATCCGAGCCCAACCAAAGGTCCAAATTTACAAGGCCAGCACTCGCCTCACAGTCTCTTCAGCCCCGCGCAACACGGCAACGCCGGCCGCTGGGGTCTCTAGCTCCGTTCAACTTTCCCGCGAAATCCGGCCGCTTCCGCCGATATAGGTGGTGTGAGCCAATTGTTCCGCCGCGCCAAGTCGATTCTCGAAGTTGCCGCTTCGCCAGGAGCGAATTCCGGCCCTACCGCGATCGTTCTGGACCGCTCCGGTCAGCTCCGCGTCATAAATCAGGATGGCTGGAGCCGATTGGGTCTGATTGAAGAATTTGGAGCCCGCGAAGTCTACCTTATTAACAGGCGCGCAGGCAGCGTAACAGTAGAAGGCTGGTCAGCAAACGATTGCTGCACCGTGAGCACGAAACAGACGGGGAATCCGTGGACCTACGCGGCCAGATCGCACGTCATGCCGCAGCTTTCCAGCGGACTGAACGATCTCTCGCCCAGCGTCTGGAATTCGTAACCCCGAATTTTGACCACGGCAACGGCGGCGTCCGTCCGGATCAGCGTGCCACGCACCACCAGTTCAAGGGGGCAAATGTCCTGAAGCCGGAATGGCCAGGCAATCCGCAACTCCACATCGCCCTTCTTCAAAACCTGCTGATCCGTCTCAAAACAAACGGATTCGCTTCCAAGATTACGGGTCCGGCCGGTTCCGACGTAAGTCATGCCCCCGAATCGGTACGAAAACCGCAGCTCTAAAGTAAGGTTGTGGCGCT
Source organism: Bryobacteraceae bacterium (assembly GCA_036500405.1). Classification (GTDB taxonomy): domain Bacteria; phylum Acidobacteriota; class Terriglobia; order Bryobacterales; family Bryobacteraceae; genus BOG-234. Next base: position 64,671 of record DASYCD010000114.1, on the reverse strand, counting down.
CCGATGACCGGAGGTCACTCTGCCTTGCCAGCGCTGCTATTCGCCGAAACACTCCATAATGTTACTGCAAACCATTAACCTTTGAGAACGTCACCAGGTAATAGTACAGGGCGGTGTTGAAGCACCTCTCGGTGCGTAACCTTACATTAGGTCGTGTTTTGTGGCGCGTTGAGCTCTCGCGCGTACTTCGCCAGGTACGCTTCTGAGGCAATTTCCTCAAGTTCCCGGTCGAAAAGGTATACGTGCTCCGCCAACCGGCGCTCCCGCAGCTTTTCGATCAGACGAAGCCGCCGCTGGGCCGCCTGACTGACCTCGCGCTGCTTTTCGGTCGCCTGCTCGCCCTGCGCCAGTTTCTGCCGCAACCGATGCTCCTGCTTCCTGGCCCCGCGCTGGAATGGCCCGAGCGCCGCCAGTTCATGCGCCTCCGGGTTCGGCTTCGCCAGAAGTTCCATCTGATGGGTCAGGACATCCTTTTTATGCTGGTCGATTTCGCCCTGCATCCGGACTACCTGCTCGGCGCACATACGCAGCCGTTCGGCTTCGAGATGAGACTGTTTTTCATACCAGTCCATCACCCTGGCCAGGCGAAAACGAAAGGGACCCATCGGGCGTTAGAGCTTCCCGGCAACCTGCATCAGGCCGCCATAGCTTTCCTGAAGCGAGCAGCCGCTGCTCGTATCCTGCCGGAGGAAATTCGTGATGTCGCCGCGCGATCGGATCGCCGAGTCGAGCACAGGGTTGGTGCCGTTGACATAGGCTCCCAGCTCGATCAGATCCCGCGATTCCTCGTACGAAGCGAGTGATCCGCGGATCTTTCGCGCCGCGGCCGCGTGCTCCGGCGCCGCCAGCTTCGATCCCAGACGGCTGATGGAATTCAGAACGTCAATCGCCGGATAATGCCCCTGAGCCGCCAACTTCCGCGAAAGAATGATGTGGCCATCCAGAATCGATCGCACCGAATCGCAGATCGGTTCGTTGAAGTCATCGCCTTCCACCAGCACCGTAAAGAATCCGGTGATCGATCCGCTCTTGAAATTACCCGCCCGTTCCAGCACCTTGGGCAACAGATTGAAAACCGAAGGCGTGTAGCCCTTCTGGCTGGGGGGTTCTCCGGCCGCCAGTCCAATTTCGCGCTGCGCCATCGCGAGGCGCGTGACGGAATCCATGATGAGCAGAACGTTCGCGCCCTGATCGCGGAAATATTCCGCCACCGCCAGCGCCACGAAAGTCGCGCGCACGCGCAATGGCGCCGGACGATCGGATGTCGCGCACACCACCACCGAACGCTTGCTGCCATCCGGCCCGAGCTCGTGTTCAAGGAACGCCCGCACCTCACGGTTGCGTTCGCCGATGAGCGCAATCACTGTGACATCAGCCGAATTATGCTTCGCCATTGCGCCCAGCAGCGTACTCTTGCCCACGCCGCTGCCGCCAAACAAACCCATCCTCTGGCCTTTGCCGCACGGCATCAGCGTGTCGATCGACCGAATGCCGGTCGTGATCGGCTGTGTGATGTGCTCGCGATCCATCGGACTTCCCGGTGACTGATACAGCGGATAATGCGCCATCGGGCGGATCGGCGGTTTGGAATCAATCGGCTTCCCGAAGCCGTCGATCACGCGGCCAATCAGATCGGGACCAACCGCAACGTTTGATTCTCCCTCGCGCGCGATGATCGGATCGTGCAACTGGATGCCGTCAATCTCCTCGAGCGGCATCGAGAGCACGTTGCCGTTGCGAAACCCGATAACTTGTGTCCGCACGCGCCGTCCGGAAGACGTAATCACTTCGCAGAAATCGCCTACTGCAACGGCCGGACCGCGTGAAGCGAGCAGCAGCCCGACAACTTCGACGATTTCGCCCGTCCACGGGAGCAGGCTCGAACGATTGAGCTGTTCGAAATAGCGATCGAGAGAAAATGCCGTGGCCTCTGCGCTCATGCTCGCCGTTCCAATTGATCCACCAGACCGTTTTCGATCTCACGCAACTGCGTGTCGACCGAAGCGTCGAGCGTCCCGCGGCTGATTTCAAACGAAACAGTGCCGCGCGGCTGTCCGGGATCGCTCAGAACTTCGACGGCCGAACCGCGTCCCGACTGCTCCAGGCACTTGCGCAGCAACTGCTGCTGATCGGGATGCACACGCACTTTGTAGATTTCCTGATTCTGCAATTTCACGATGGCGGCTTTGATCAGCGCTTCCAGCGCCGCTGGATCGAGCGATAATTCGCGATGCAGCACGCGCCGCGCGATCTCGATCGCCAGCCGTACCGTATCCGCTTCCGCGCGACGAATGGTTTCCGGACGCGTGGCCGAAACCTCAGCCACAGTTGCAGCCAGCCCCTGCATGGCCGCGCGCATCTGCTCTTCCATCGCCTTCCGCGCCGCGCCGTCGCCTGCGCGAAGTCCCTGCTCCCACGCTTCTTTGGTCTTGATTTCGAGTTCGCGGGTCAGTTCTTCCACGCGTTCGTGCAACTGCGCATTTTCACCACGCGCACCCGGGCTCAGATTCCGCAGCTTGGGGGGTGGCGGCGCGCCCACGGCTTTCTTTCGCCAGGGCGCCGCCGATACTTCGAGATCCTCGGAGTCGAGGACCTTACACAACATATTCATCGCCACCTCCGCCCCGTGAAGTAGCGATTGCCCCTTCCTTCTCGAGCTGGCGGATGGTACCGACGATCTGCTGCTGCGCCCCCGCCACATCGCGCAGGCGGACCGGCCCCAGTGCCTCCATGTCTTCCATCAGCATTTCCGAGCTGCGCGATGACATGCACTGTGTGAAATGCTGTTTGATCTTGTCGCTGGTGCCTTTGAGCGCAAGCGTGAGCGCCTTGCGGTCCACGCGCGCCAGCAGGACCTTGATGCCTTCCTTGTCGATATCGATAATGTCCTCGAAGACGAACATGAAGCCGCGCACGGCGGCAACCGCTGCCTGATTTTCGGCCTCAATCGTCGTCAGAAGACTATCCGAAAGATCGCCATCCATGTGGTTCAGGATTGCTGCCAGCGCCTTATCGCCATTCGAACGCGTAATCTGCCGCGAAGCTTTCAGCCGCGCGCGAATCGCGTGGGCGATGCGGTTGAACACGTCGGGCGAAATGCGATCCATCAGCGCGATACGCAGCGCCACCTGTGGCCGCACCTCGGCCGGCAGCGATGCCATCAACGGCCCCGCCTGCGCAGGCGCCAGATTCGCCAGAATCAAAGCCAGCGTCTGCGGATTTTCTTCGCGCAACACCTTGGCCAGTTCCTGCGGATCCACGTCGGCGAGAGGACCCTCCGGCCCCACCGGCTCGATCTTTTCTTCTTCCTTCGGATGATCACCATCCAGAAGCAACTGCGTCTTCTCTCTGCCCATCGCCTGTTCGATCAGGCGCCGGGCGTTCTCTGGCCCACCCTTCGCGAAGAAGCGGCTGGATGTGGACATCGTTTCAAATTCCCGGAAAACGGAAATCATCTGTTCAGGCGGCACGGCATCCAGCGCGGAGATCTCACCGTTGATGCGGCGAATTTCGTCAGGGGCGAGTTGCCGGATGATATCCACGCTGAGCTGATCTCCAATTCCCATGAGGAACATGGCGGCTTTGCGGGCTCCAGGCATTTCCAGTGCGAGTGCGGCGGTACTCATAGATTCTGTTCGTCAGGCTTTCTGATTGGCGAGCCACATACGGATCACGTTCGCGCTTGCGGCGGGATCCTTCTGGGCGAGGGTGCGGATGCGTTCGGCAGTCTCAGCACTCATTTCCGCCAGCAACGGCTGCGCTGCCGCGGGTGCGCCTGCGACGCCGGCCATCGGTGGCGCGGCTTCGCGATTGAGCGCCTGGCGTTGCGCAAGCTCTTCGAGCTCCTCGTTCATCCGTTCGACCGTGGTCTGCCGCCGCTCCACGGGGGCGCTGCCGCGCTTCGGCATGTAACGCACGACCAGTTTGAGCAGTACGGAGAGAGCGATCAGGCCACCCACGGCCATGAAAACCAGATTGCGATACTGATTAACCTTTTCCAGCCACGGCGGCAGATTCGACTTGGTGTTCGTGTTCGGCGCGACGGGCATTGCCTGCTGCATCGTGTCCGCCATGACGTTCGTCTCGAATGGCAGCGTTTCCACAATGAGCTGATCCCCGCGATTCGCATCGAGACCGGTCACGCCGGCGACGAGATCGTGAATCTTCTGCAGCGTCTCAGGCGACGGCGGCACCATCACCTGATGACGCGATTTGCCAGTGCCTTCCCACCGGAACGGCTGCCCGACGAGCACCGAGAGCGACATCTTGCGCACCACGCCCTGCGGGATACGCGTATGCCGCACAATGCGGCTGGTCTGATAAGTGACGTTCTCCGTGCGGTGCGAGGTGCCCCCGCCGGTCGTCCCCGTCTTGTTCTGCGGCAGATTCGCCGCGGTACCCGGGACTCCACCCGCGATCGAGGCGCCGCGCTCGTTCGAATCCTCGCTCTTCTGCGAGCTCACCATCACGGACTGATCCGGATTATAGGTTTCTTCTTCCTGCTCGCCGCTCGTCAGGTCGCAATCGACCGATGCGCCGGCGCGAAACTGATCGGCGCCCAGCAGCGGTTCGAGTGTCGCGTTAATCTTCGCCACCAGATCGCGTTCGATGGACTGCCGCACTTCGAGCGCTTCCGAAGTCACGCCCGCATCGCCAGTCTGGCTTCCGGCGCGCTTCGGATGGCTGAGCAGATTGCCATCCATGTCGATCACGGCCACGCCATCGGGCGCAAGACCTTCCACCGCGCTGGCCGCAAGGTTGCAAAGCGCCGTGACGTTCTGAGCGGAAAGATGCGAGCCCGGACGCAGCCGCACCATCACGCTCGCCTTCGCCGCCTGCTGCTGATCGAGGAAGACCGATTCGCGCGGGAACGTGAGATGAACGCGCGCCTGCACCACGCCTTCCATGCTCATCACCGAACGTTCCAGTTCCCCTTCGAGCGCGCGCTGATAGTTGATGTGCTCCACCAGTTCCGTGGCGCCGAAATTCGTTTTGTCGAAGAGTTCGAAGCCGATGCGGCCCGATTTCGGCAGGCCCGCCGCGGCCAGCGTGAGCCGCGAATCCGCCAGATGGTCCTGGGGAACCAGCACGGAACCGCCATTATCCGCCAGCCGGTAATCGACGCCGGATTCCCGCAGCTTCTGCACCACCGGCGCCGCGTCTTCCGGAGCCATGCCGGTGTAGAGCGCGCGAAAATCGCTTTCCGTGCGGTAGTGAACCACGGCGGCAATCGTGGCCGCTGCCAGCAGCACCGCGATCCCCACCGAGGCGCGCTGAATGATTGTCAGGTCTGAGACCAGCTTCTTGACTTGCTCCATCGCGGCGGCCCGTTATAACTGCATCTTCATGATTTCCTGGTACGCGTTCACCACTTTGTTGCGTACCTGAAGACCAAGTTCGAAGGAGAGCTCGGCCTGCTGGCCGGCCAGTGCGATGTCATGGATTTCGTCGTTCTCGCCCGTCATGAATTTCTGCGCCGTGCTATTTGCCTGGTTCTGCAGTCCCTGCAGATTGTCGATCGTGTTCGAGAGGATGCTCGAGAACGCGTCTGAACCCGTGCTGCCCGCCGCCGATGGCAGCGAACTCGGGATCGAGATGGGATTGATTCCGGAAATGGTCAAGTGAATATCCTCTAGCGAAGCAGATCGATCGATTTCGAAATCATGTCTTTTACAGCCGTCATCGCCGCCACATTCGCCTGATAACTGCGGTTCGCCGTCGTCAGGTCCACCATGTCCTCAGCGGGGTTCACGCGCGGCGAATAAACATAGCCGTCGCCGTCCGCATCGGGGCTGTTGGGCGCGTAGGTTCGGTCCGGCTCGCGCTGGTCTACCGCAATCGAGCTGACCTTCACGCCGGTCTGCAGCTGCGATTCGAGCTCCGACGCAAATTCCGATCCGACGTTTTCCGCCGAAAACACCGCGTCCTTGCGCTTGTAAGGGCCGCCTTCCGCCGTACGGGTAGTTTCCGAGTTGGCGATATTTTCCACCAGCAGCGCGGCGCGAATTCGCTGCGCCGACATGCCGGAGGCGCTGACTGAAAGACTGCCGAAGAGACTCATGCCGGACCTTCCTTGATCGCCTCACGCATCTGCGTGATCTGCGATTTCATCAGCGTTGCGGCCATGTTGAACCGCATCGAATTCTCGGCGAGGAGACGCGCTTCGCGGTCCAGATCGACGTTGTTGCCGTCGTTCTTCACCGCGAGGCCATTCACATCGGCCTGCTGCGCCATACCGCCGCTGACCATCGAAAGAAACGAGGCTTTCGTATCGATGTCCTGCGTCTTGTAACCCGGCGTGTCGGCATTGGCGATGTTCGATGACACCAGCTTCTGCCGCATGCTGAGCATGTCCATGTATGTCTGGAGGCTATTCGTTATATTACTGAGCACGACGCTCTGAAAAATGCACGTCGCGGACCAGCGTTACCAACTGAAAATAAAGGATTTACGGCAGGAAAACAGCGTCAATCACGTGACGTGTCACAACTTTGACAGTGGGCGTCAGAGGTCGACGCAGATATCGGAAGAAGCAGCCGCTGCGCCGGCAAGGAATCGGTCAACGCGGGGCAACGCGTCGAGTTCTTCCGCCCATTGCTGCCGCTGCGTAGCGACCATAAGCCGCGCCCATTCGATCGTGTTGAGCATCCAACGCGCAATCTCCCGGCGCGCGGCCGGATCGTCCGTGCGCTGAATATTCTCATCCGCGGCAAGCCGCAGCCCTGCGAGAAGCTCATCCAGGCAGTCGTATTCGCCCCGCGCGATGGCGTCGCGAAGTTCCCGGTCCCGTGCTTTCAGCTGGGCGGAAATCATCAGCTATTCTGCCCCGAGATTCCATTCGTCCCGTAGGTCGCGGTGAACAACTCCTGGAAGTACGTCTTCTGCGCCTCGAGCGTCGCAATCGCGGCATCCGCTTTGGAAAGCTGGGCCTGCAGATTCGACTGCATCTGATCGACGCGAAGCTGATCGTTCGCGATCAGCGTGTTCTTGCTCGTGATCTGCGTCTGAAACGCATTGAAGGCCCCGGCGATCAGTCCGTTGGTCACGTCGTTGACTGAGTTCAGCGAATCGTTCGCCAGCTTCAGAAAGCTGCTGTCCGTTGAAGTCGAACCGAGGAACTGCTGAATGTCGGTCGTGTTCGCGGCAGAGAACACGGAGGAATCGAACTGAAGCTGTCCATTCTGCTGCAGCGTGACGCCGAGGTCTGCGAGCGATGTAACCGCGCCCGAGCCGCTCGACGTTTCCGCCAGGCCATTGAGCGCGTTGACCAGCGTGTAAACCAGGCTGTCGCCGCTCAGCGCGCCGCCATTCTGCCCTTCGTTTTTCTGCACGCCCGTCACAGCCGAATTAAATGTACTGACGAAATTCGAAAGCGCGTTCTGCAGGCCCGCGAAGCTCGTGGAGACTGTAATCGTCGAAGGCGAAGACGTCTGCGCCGCAAGATGAACACTCAGGCCGGGCGAGAGCGTGATGTCCCTTGACGTACTGTGAAGCTGCGTGGCCGAACCGTTGACTTCGTAAAGCGCATCCGAACCGGTGGACAGCGTATCGAGCAGGTCGTTCGTCCCGTCGTTGAGCTGAATCGAATCGGCCCCAAGATTCTGGCTCGTCAGCGAAAGCCGGTAATCCGGGCTGGTGTTGCTGCCGACGTTGATAATCGTCGCTTGAACGCCGTCGCCAGCCGCGTTGATGGCCGTCACCAGCGAGGAGAGCGAAGTAGTGGCCGGAGTAATCGTATGATCCGTGCCGTTAACCGTCAGCGTGAAGCTCGAAGCCGAGCTGATGTTGCCGTTCGAAGGATCCGTCACGGCGGTCAGGCTGTCTTTGCTGAGCCCAACAGTGGAAGAACCGATATCATCCACCTGAATCGAATACGTGCCGGGCAGCGCTCCGATAGATGCCGTAGCGGTGACGCCGTTGCCCGAAACCTGTGCCGCCGGGGAACCTGAACTGGCGCTGCCAATCGCTGACAAAGCGGTTTGCAGAAGCTGAAAGCTGCTGCCAAGCGCCGAAGTCGCCTGCTGCTTGCTCGTCAACTCAGTGACGTCCCCCTGGAGGATCTGCATCGGCAGCGAGGCGATACCCACCGCGCGCTGGATGACTTGCTGAAACGACGAGGCGTACGTGCTCGATCCGTTAAAGGTGATAGGAGTCGTCGACATTCGATTTCAGATTTCCACCCTTTCCTGTGCAAGAGGCGGACCGAACCTGGCGGCCCGCCTCCCTTTGTTTACTGCTGCAGGAGCTTCAGGAGCGCCTGGGGAGCGGAGTTCGCCTGCGCGAGAGCCGCTACCGACGCCTGTTGCAGAACCTGCGCCTTCGTAAGATTCGCCGCCGCCGTCGCCACATCCGCGTCGCGAATACCGGATTCAGCGGCGCTGAAGTTGGTGATCTGCGAATTGGCGAGCGTGATCGCGTAGCTCAGGTGATTTTCACCGGCGCCGATACGCGCCTGCACCTGACCGAGTTGGGTGATCGCCGCGTTGATCGCGGTCAAAGCGGCCACTGCGTTGCCGGTTGCACCCGCGGTCGTCGTGGGCGACGTGGTTGTCTGCCCGCCAGTCGCGGTAAACGTACCATTCGCCGCCGTGGTGGAGGCCGAGAAGTTCCCGGTGCTCTGGATCGAAATACCGTTTCCGGACGTGTTCTTCACTGCGTAAATTCCGAGTGAAGCAGTCTTCGCATTGATTTTTGCAACCGCGGTATCCACGGTATCCGCGGCAGTCAGCGCCACGTTCGCCGTACCCTGGCCGCTCTGGAATGTAAGAGTTTCGTTCGCACCGGTGTAAGTAGCCGCGCCCGCAACGCTGTAGACGCCGCCGTTGGTCGCGCTGGCGCTGGTGCTCGATACGGCGTTGCCGCCGCCGCTCACCGCCCCTGCAACCACCGTGAACGCAGTACCGCCGCCGAAACTGATTTGGCCATCGCTGCCCACCTGCGCCGTGATTCCGTAGGCGGAGAGCTGACTGTTCAGTGAATTCACAACGTCCGTTTCCGAAAGGCCAGCCGCGCCCGCGGTCACGCTCGCCGTGACATGAGTGGCGTTGTTGTTCTGGATCAGGTTGAAATCAAAGTTTTGGATGCTGTTCGCCATGAACACGGCGCCCGGAGCATCCACGCGGACCGTATTGCCGGTCAACTCCGTGCCGCCGCCGAGAACGCTCGTAGTCGCGATGCCGAGAGCGCTCGCGTCCACCTGATTCTGAGCGCCGCTCAGATCGATGGTGACCTGTGAGTTGGCAGCCGTGTTGCCGCCGCCGATGTAAACGCTGTTCAGCGCGTTCAGCTGTCCGCCCGCCGCGAGTCCAATGTTCGAAGCCTGCTGCGTGACCTGCGTCACCAGCTGCTGATATTCCACGTTGATGTTGGAACGATCGCCCTGGAATGTGGTGCTGGCCGATTCGGTGGCCAGCGTTTTGAGGCGGTTGAGAATTGTGGTGATGTTGCTGAGGCCGCCATCGGCGATCTGCAGCGCATTCACGCCCTGGTTACCGTTGAGCACGCCCTGCGTCAGCTCGGCGATGCTGCTCTGATACTGGTTCGCCACGGCGAGTCCCGCGGCATCGTCCCCGGACTGATTGATGCGGTATCCGGAGGTTAACTGTTCGATTGTTTTGGTCTGGAAATTTGTGTTTGTGCTGAGATTGTTCTGCGCTACCAATGATGCGTAGTTCGTCTGAAATGAAATTGACATTTGTTTAACATCCTGTTTTTTATTTAATTCCGAACTTCATGTCCGGTGTTTTTTTATAGAGTGGGCCGAACCCCTTGCCGGTCCGGCCCTTACTCTTTACTGCTGACTACTCACTGCTACCGTTAACTGCTACTTCAAAAACCGACCACTGATTACCCGAGGAGCTTCAACAGCGCCTGTGGAGCGGAGTTCGCCTGTGCGAGAGCCGCCACCGACGCCTGCTGCAGAACCTGCGCCTTCGTGAGATTCGCCGCCGCGGTCGCCACATCGGCGTCGCGGATGCCGGATTCAGCAGCGCTGAAGTTGGTGATCTGCGAGTTCGCCAGGCTGATCGCATAGCCCAATTTGTTTTCACCCGCGCCGACGCGCGCCTGAACCTGACCGAGCTGCGTGATAGCCGCATTGATCGACGTCAGAGCAGCCAGCGCGTTGCCGGTCACCGTTGACGTTGTGGTGGGAGCCGTGGTGGTCTGGGCGCCCGCCGCTGTAAATGTGCCGGTGGCAACCGCGCCGGAAATGGAGAAGTTACTGTTGCTCTGAATCGAAATCCCGGTTCCGGCGCTGTTCTTCACTGCGTAAACTCCGAGTGAGGCAGTCTTTGCATTGATCTTCGCCAGAGCAGAGTCGGCCGTATCGCCGGTCGTGAGGGCAACCGAAGCAGTACCGTTGCCGTTCTGGAAAACCAGCGTTTCGGCTGCGGCCGTGTAGGTGGCGGCGCCATCAGCGCTGTAAACGCCCGTGTTGGTGGCGGTGCTGGCTGTTGCGGCGCCCGTGCCGCCCGAAGCCGCGGCCGCGCTCACCGTGAACGCCGTGCCGCCGCCGAAGCTGATCTGGCCGTCGCTGCCTACCTGAGCAGAGATGCCGTAAGCCGAAAGCTGGCTGTTCAGCGAATTCACAACGCCCGATTCCGAAAGACCAGCCGTGCCGCCGCTGAGGGTAGCGGTAATCGTGGTCGCGTTGTTGTTCTGGACGAGGTTGAACGTGAACACCTGCGTGTTGCTGCCCGCCAGGAAAGCGGCGCCAGGAGCATCCAGCCGCTGCGTGTTGCCGGTCAGTTCGGTGCCGCCGCCGAGGACGGAAGTCGTGCTGATACCGAGGCCGGTCGCGTCCACCTGATTCTGCGCTCCGCTCAGGTCGATGGAGATCTGAGAGTTCGCAGCCGTGTTACCGCCGCCGATGTAAACGCTGTTCAGCGAGTTCAGCTGTCCGCCGGCCGCGAGGCCGATGTTCGAAGCCTGCTGCGTAACCTGCGTCACCAGCTGTTGATATTCCACGTTGATGTTGGAGCGATCGCCCGTGAATGTCGAGCTCGCCGATTCGGTCGCCAGCGTCTTGAGGCGCTGCAGAATCGTGGTGATGTTGCTCAGACCGCCGTCGGCGATCTGGAGCGAGTTCACGCCCTGGTTGCCGTTGAGCACGCCCTGCGTCAGCTCAGCGATGGTGCTCTGATACTGGTTCGCCACCGCGAGACCCGCCGCGTCGTCGCCGGACTGGTTAATGCGATATCCGGAGGTCAGCTGCTCGATCGTCCTGGTCTGAAAAGTCGTGTTTGTGCTTAAGTTGTTCTGCGCAACGAGCGATGCGTAGTTCGTCTGAAATGAGATTGACATGAGTAAACGTCCTGTTTTTGTCGATACGTTCCGGACTTCATGTCCGGTCCCGGGTTCTCCTCCTTAGTGGATGCCTGGGGTATCGTTCCTTTCAAGTCCCATATCGGGGCGGAAGTCAGACGTTCTAGCCATTTTTACGAATTCAATCAATGTCAACTTTTTGACGACGTCACTGCTCTGTCAACTCCTGGGACACCCCCCGGGAGACGCCGCAACAAATTGTCAATCATTCCCTGATCCGCGCTGAGCGCCGCCGCAAGGTTTTCCTCGCGCGTGATTCGCGCTTCCTTACGCACGATCGCAACGGACGCGGGCGCCACAATGCCGAGCTTCACCCGGTGCGGCTTCGCTTCCAGCACTTCAATCTCGATTCCATCGCCGACCAGAAAACTCTCGCCTGCACGGCGCCACATGATCAGCACGCGACCAGCTCTTCCTCAAGCCGCAGCGGATGACGATGTGAATAGCCGGACTCGCCGTGAATCATCTGTATGCCCGTCTTGGTCTTTAGATTCACCACGATCGGAGCCATCAGATTGACGGTGGGTTCCGCTCCTGATCCTGAACAAACGAGCGCGGCGCACAAAATATCGCGGCCGATTTGCGGTGTCCTGCCACGCGGCAGTTCCAGCATCGCCAGTTCTTCGTCAGCCAGCGCAGCCTTATAATCCGGATCCACCACAAGGATCGGCAGCATGACGAAACAAAGATTTTGTATCGACGTGCTCTGCATGAAAAGCAGTGGCTCGGACCCGGGCATCGTCAAAAAGCAGAACGAATGCTGGTCTTCAAAACCCGGCAATCCCGCCGGAAACGTGTAGATCGAATCGGCGTCGCACTCGCGATCGCCAAAGAATTTAGTTGGTATTCGGAGCATTGGCGTCACTTAAAGCAAGTGCATAGCCAATTTAAATCCCTATTTTTTTGCTGTTGTTGTCGCCGTCGGCGAGGGTTTTCCCTCCGCCGGATTCGCTTCGGCGGGAGCCGCACCACTATCGACATCCGTCTTCACTACCACCGGCGTGCTTTGAATGACCAGATCCACTCGTCGATTATGCGCGCGTCCTTCAACCGTGTCATTCGAATCAATCGGCACGGTATCGCCGTAGCCCGCGATGTGAAAACGGCTCAACGGAATCGCGTACTTGCCAGTCAGCAGATTCAGGGTCGCCACGGCGCGCGCCGCGGAAAGCTCCATATTGCTGTGAAAACGGTCATTATGGATCGGAATCGAATCCGTGTGCCCTTCGAGCACAATCGGATTGCTCAGTCCTTTAATCACATCCGCGATCTTCTTCATGGATTCAGAAGTTCCCGCGCCGGCAATCTCATCGCCTCCCGATGGGAAAAAGGCCGCCTGCCGCAGACTCACCACAAGCCCGCGAGATTCCAGCTTCAGATCGACCTTATGATCCTTGATTTCCTGCGCCAGCGCTTTACTGAGAAACTCCATTGATGGCACTAGTTCCGTCACCGCAACTTTATCGGGCGGTACGTCCTGCCGGGGCGCCGTGATCTTTTGCGATCCGCCGGGGCCTTTCATCATCGCGCTGCCCTTCCCGGTGTTATCGATGGTGCCGCCCAAAATCTCGTGAACGAGTGCCTTCGCGGATCCATTTTCCATGGCCTTCGTCACGGAGTCGGACACCTGCTGCGCCTTGTGCTTGTCTGTCTGCGATGACGCAAACATCACCACGAAGAACGCAAACAGCAGCGTGATGAAGTCGGCGTAGGAGATGAGCCACCGTTCATGGTTCTCATGCTCCGGATGCTTTTTCTTGCGGGCCAAACTCAGGCCTCCGCCGCCACGGCTTCAGCCGTGGCTTCGCCCTTCTTCTTCGCGCTTGCCTTATGCCCCAGATACCCTTCCAGCTTCAGCCGGATCAGCTTCTGGTTCACGCCGTTCGCGATCGCCAGCACGCCTTCCAGCATCAGTTCCCGGATCTGTATCGTTTCCTTACCCCGCGCCTTCAGCTTGCCCGCCGCCGGCAGGAAAAGAATATTGGAGACTGCCACGCCGTAAATCGTCGCAACGAACGCCACCGCGATACCGCGCCCCACTTCGTCGATATCCGCGAGATGTTTCATCACCTGAATCAGACCCAGCACCGCGCCGATAATCCCGATCGTTGGCGCATATCCACCGGCGGACTCAAAAACCTTCGCCTCCGCCTCAATGTGCTCCTCCATAACCTGAATCTCGAGTTCCATGATGTCCCGTATCGTGGCCGATTCCACGCCGTCCACCGCGAGGCTCAGCGCTTTGTTCAGAAACGGATCCGCGATCCGGGACGCGGCATCTTCAAGCGATACGATGCCGTCCCTTCGGGCCTGTGTCGCGTAGCCGATGATCTCCTCGATCACCGCTCTCGGCGACTCGTGCTTCCCGAAGAACACCGATCCGAATTTTTTCGCCGCGCTCAATACGGTACCCAGCGGCGTGGTGATCATGACCGCTCCCAACGTTCCCCCGAGCACAATCAGCGCCGCGGTGAACTGCGAGACGTCGGAGACCTTCCCGCCTTCGAGAATCATCCCGCCGAGAATACCGCCCAGCGCCACGACGATACCACCGATCGTCGCGAAATCCGGCTTCGAAGAGGCGCCTTTCGGCTTGCCTTCCTGTTGATCCTGTTCGTCAGCCATTTTTCCGTCTTTCGCCGCGCATCATCATCGCGAACCTGTTACACCGTGGGGAAAATCAGGCGACACCAGCGATCGCCTCCAGGCGCGAATTTTTTCAATTACCTCCTCAACCGATTCCTGCACCGTCAGTTTTCTGTCGTTCGTCAGAGTGATGACGGTATCCGGCGCGCTCTCAATAAATTCGATCAGGTCGCTGTTCAGGACGAGACAGGTGCGGTTCAATCGTGTGACACTAATCATCCGTTATCCTGCCTGTCCCCCACATCGGTTTAGCAGAGTCTGATTTAGAGCGAAAAAGGGTTCTAGTTTTTGTAAAAGTGTCCGAAGAGACTCTTGTATGGTGAGTTCCTTCTACACTTGTCCCGCCGCCGTTCTCGCGAAATCTCTTCTTGATGTGTGGCTTTCGGGAGACCGCGCGCGCCTGCATCAGGAACTCGATCGCGTTTCGCTGATCCTTGGCGATGAAGATGTGGACGACCGAGTGGAACTGCTCAAGTCGATTGCGATGCGGATGAAAGAATCGCCAGACTTGCTGACTGCGAGCGACGAAAGTCCTCGCGCCGGAGTCTGGTTCGATCTGCTCCATCACCTCTCGGCGGACAGTTCGCTCGTCAACTGAGATTCCTGTGCTCCCGCCAGAGTCTCGATGCGCAGCGCGCACCGCTCACCGCTCGGCACAAGCGAACCCGCAAACTGCTGTTTCCCGTTCACCAGACAATCGAACGACGAATCTTCCGAATTTCCGATCGTCAGAACCTGGCCCGGAGCCATCGCCAGAAGGTCCCGAATCCGAATCGTTGCCCCCTGCAGCACCGCGTCCAGACTGAGAGTCGCCGAGCCGAGGTTCCGCAGAATGCCGTCGCCAACCGGTTCCGCATCGCCACCGCGCCCCACGGAAGCGGCTGACTTCAGCTGCGCCATACGGGCGAGGAACGTCGGCAGCGCGAGCACAAAGTCTCCGCTCAGCCCGCCCAGTTCCACTCCGGACCGCAGCACCAGCGCGGATTCCGCGCCATTTTCCGGAATCGCGGGCCCGTCTTCCTCAAACGACGAAGACTTCAGAGTGAACGCCGCCGGAGAAACCGCCCCCCACGCCGTACGCAGCGCCTTCGCAAACACTTCGAAAAATTCCCGCAGGATGAAGAGCTCGATGCCCGTTACCGTGCGCGGCTTTTCGTCATCGTCCTCTGCCGGCGCCGTTGGCGGAGTGCCCAGCAGAATATCGAGCGCGCGGAACAGCAAAGCGGGCGGAAATACAAGATAAGCTGAACCGGCCAGCGGAGCGAGATCGAGTTCAATCGCGCGATCGCCATTCCTGGTTCCCCGCATCGATGCGGCAATGGGCGCCTGTTTCGAGCCCTGAAAACTCATCGTGACGGGTTCCTGCAGCAGTTCGGCCATTTCGTTCTGGGCCGATTTCAGAAACGCCTGATGGAGTTCCTCGATCGTCGCGACCGCATTGCTCGCCAGTTGACCGGCGGGAAGCGGTTGGCAGAGAGATTCGTCCGGAATGGATTCCTGTACTGGCATCGTGAATTCCCTTTATCCAAGCAGGCTGAAAAGATTCGGCTGCTGCTGGATTTTCGCCTCCACGGAGAGCGCCGCCTGCTGCTGCGTTTGCGCGCGAGTTATTGCCAGAGCGGCCGTCGGTACGTCCGTGTTCTGCACATCGCCCAGATCGCTCTGCTCCTGCACCATGAACTTCTGAGCAAGTTGGGTAGCGTCCGCCACGCGATTTTCCGCCGTCCCATAGAAAGCCAGTTGTCCGTTCACATATTGGTTCGCGGATTTCAACGCGTCGCTTGCCGTCTGGATGCCAGCGGTGTCATTGTCCTGCAGCGCCGTAATCAGCGATTGCACCGCCGCGAAGACGTTTCCGGCAACAGGCGCGCCGGTCGAATCCTGCGCGTCGAAAATAGTAGTCGCGGTCCGCGCGGTCGCGATCGCCGTGCCATTCACGTCCTGAATCGTGCGCGTGTTGGTGGGCGTCGCGAGTTGCTTCACGCCATTGGGCTGCGTGGAATCGAGTTGATAGAGCGCCTGCCCGTCCTGATCGCCGCTGAAAATATATTTGCCGTTCACCTGCGTCTGGCTCAGGCTGACCAGCGACTGCTGGATTCCCTGCACCTGGATCGCAAGATTAGCCCGCTGATCCGCGGTATAGCTGGAACTCGCCCCCTGCGCCGCCAGCGTGACAGCCGACGTCAGCGCGGTGATGGAGCTTTGCAGCGCGGAATCGGCCGCGCTCAGTTCCGTCTGCGCGCCATTGAGATTTTTCTGTGTCTGCTGATTGAATGAGATCTTCGTCTGCAGCTCGTAAATCTGATTGAGCGCCGCCGGATCGTCCGAAGCACGCTGCAACCGGTAACCCGAGCTCAATTGCGCCTGCGCCTGCTGGATCTGTGACTGCGTCAGTTGCAGGTCCGCCAGATATTGCTGATTGGCTCCGTTAATCGTCAGATCCATAAAACTTCCTCTGCCTTACTGCGGAATAATCGCCAGGATCGAATCTGCCAGCGAATTGATCACGGTCAGCACGCGCGCCACGGATTGATACGCCCGCTGGAACTCCAGCAGTGACGCCGCCTGCGCGTCGAGCGAAACGCCCGAAATCTGATCACGTTGCGATTGCGTCTGGCTCACCACCTGCTGCTGCAGCGTTGCATTGCTCTGCGCCGTCGCATTTTCCTGCCCGGCCCCGGCTGCGATGCCGCTGAAAAAGGAAACGAAACTCTGCCCGCCAACCTGGCTCGAACCGGTAGCGAGCGAAGCCAGTTGATTCGCGTTGCCGTTGGCATTGCCGGCTGCGTCCACAGGCGCGAGTTGCGCCGGTGTAATCGCCGGATTCACCGCCAGCGTTCCTGCCGCGAATGTCCCATCGGCGTTGTTATAGGTGAACAGCGGAAGACCTGCGGGCGCGCCGGTCGCGGTCGAAGTCGTTCCCGACGTCAAAACATTATTCACCGTGTCCGCGAATGTCTTCGCGAACTGATTCAGCGATCCCGTTTGTTGCGAATCGCCAATGATCGAAGTCAGCACGCGATTTCGTACATCCAGCAGCCCACCCAGTTGACCACCGGTGACCGAGGCTGTAATATCGTTGCCCTGATCGTCCAGAATCTGCGAAGTGGGAGTCGATTGCGGATTTGCCGCGGGCGGATTGTTATCCACCTGAGCCTGCGCGGAAATCGAATACTGTTGATTGCCGATCACGAGCGGCGAACCGCCGCCCACCAGCACCGTAACCGTGCCATCCGGCTGCGAAAGCGCCGTAAAATTCGTCAGTTGAGAAAGCTGTTCGAGCGTATTCTCCAGACTCGCGTCCGCTCCGGGATTCGCATCCGGATTCTGCAGCTTCGTCTGATTGTATTGCCGAACCTGCCCCGCGAGCGTATTGATCTGATCCACCGTGGACCCGATCTGGCTGTTCAGCCCCTTCGCCTGCGATTGCAATGACTGGGAAAGCTGCGAAACCGCGTTCGCAAAGCTGCCGGCCGACGAAATCACGTTCTGCTCGGCCGTTGCGTCCGTCGGAGAAGCGCTCCATGCCGAAAATGCAGTGTAAAGATTGTTCAGCGCCGCTGGTACGCCGCTCGTTCCCGTAACATCGAAGAGACTCTGCAGCGATGACGTGCCCTGCGCCTGCGCCGTGAAGCCGCCCAGCACCTGCAACTGCCGCTGCACCTCGGAATCCGCGTACGAATCGCGCGAACTGATCAGCCCCTGCGCGGCAATTCCGCCCGCCGCGCCAGAAGTAACATCGAACGGCTGAGCCCTGATATTCAGCTTTTGCGTCGCATAACCCGGCGTCGATGAATTGCTGACGTTGTTCTGGATCACGTCCAGCGCCTGCTGCAGAACGGTGAGCGAGTTCGCCGAATTATTCAGGGCTGCGGTCAGTGACATCGATTAAGCCTCGGTACCGCGCAGTTCCGCGTCGGGAACGGAATAACGCGTCGCGTCCGCGCCGTAAAAGCCGCTCTCGCCGCAGGTAACGCCGGGCGCGCAGCGCAGAAATGCAGCCGAAGCATCGGTCAAACGGCCGAGCCGCGCCGCGTCATTCTGAATCTGCCGGAGTTCCGTTGCAAGAACCGTAAAATTTCGACTCGGCATGCGTCGCACATTATCCAGCAGTTCGTGCAATTCGAGCGCGGATTGCTCCAGAGAAAACGTGCAGTTCTCTATAGAAGTGAGATCAGTCGCATCCCACCGCTCCGCCGCTTCCTTCAATCTTTGTCCGGCCGCAATCGCCTGCTCGCGCGCCTGATCCTGAGGTGTCACGCCTTACCCGCTGATGGCGCTGATGGCCCCGCCGCCGAGACGCCGCTGTTCACCAGTGCGCGGCTCACCTGATGCGAATCCACGTGATAGCGTCCACTCGCGTAGAGCGCGCTCAGTTCCTTCACGCGGGCGCTGTGCTGCGCGCTGCTCGCCTGGACTCCATCGGAGAACGTCTGCGCGGCGCTCGAAATCTCGACCTGATCGCCGCCCGGGGTCGTCGATGTTCCAGCCCGGCTTGGGCCTGAGCCCGCACCTGCGTGCCCAGCCCCGCCAGTGCGATTTACCTCGGGCGAGATACCGCTCGAAATAGCGTCATTCTGGATGCGAATACTCATAGTGCGTCCGTACTATTACCAGCCTGATCGTAGCATTCGGTACAACTACCGGCAAGATTACCCAAGGTATTATCGAGGTCATTCACTTCGGTTAACAGGGGTTCTAATTGCCTCTTTTTGTAAAACATGCGTAACTTTCCCTAGCCCGAAAATGATAACCAAAATGAGCATAGAATGTTCTGGCAAATGTTGAAATACTACTACTTCGTACGAGAGTTAACACCCCCAAACGAACATGTCTCGCAAAACACTGTCGATCCTTGGCGCCCCTGGTAATCAGGGTGAGTTTTCTGCTGAAAATGAGTGGCAGGAAGTTCTCTCGGGATACGCCGTGAGCCTCCATACCTCTCTCAATGAGGTCCTGGCGGCCGCCGGAGAAACCGACTGCATCCTGGTTCTCGATACCCCGGCAAGCGAACAGCCCGTCCAGATCCTCGAAACCATCCAGTCCGTGAACGCCCATGTGCCGGTGATTTTCCGCCGCACGAAAATTACCGCGTTCATGGCGGTCCGGCTGATTCACGCCGGCGCCGCGAACTGCATGGATGCGAGCGACAGTCTCGACAAACTGCAGGACGCGATCGAAGCGTCCAGCACTCAGAAGCGGATCCAGGATAAGGTCCGTCGTGGAACCTCGCACGCCGCGGAGCCATGGCGCAACTTCCTGATCGGCGAAAGCGCGGCCATGGAAGCCATCGCGGAAACCATTCGACTGGTCGGTCCGCGCCGCTCCACGGTGCTGATCACCGGTGAAACGGGCACGGGTAAAGAAATGGCGGCGCGCGCCCTGCACGCGGCCAGTCCGCGAGCGCGTCACGCTATGGTGGCGATTAATTGCAGCGCCCTCCCCGAAAATCTTCTCGAAGCCGAGCTCTTCGGCCACACCAAAGGCGCCTTCACCGGCGCCGCCGCTCTGCGCATCGGCCGCTTCGAACAGGCCAATCAGGGCACCATCTTCCTTGATGAAATCGGCGACATGCCGGTCGAACTCCAGGCTAAACTGCTCCGCGTCCTGCAGGACCGCGAAGTCCAGCGTCTCGGCAGCTCCGAATCCATCAAGATTGACGTTCGCGTCATCGCGGCCACCAACGTGGACCTGCAGGAAAAAGTCCGGCAGGGCACGTTCCGCGCCGATCTGTTCTACCGCCTCAACGTGGTTCCTCTGCAGATGCCGGGATTGCGCGCCCGCACCACCGATATTCCGATGCTGGTGAGCCACTTCGTGAAGAAGATCTGCAACCTCGAAGACATTCCGCTGAAGCGCCTGTCTCCGGAAGCTCTTTCGCGCATCTGCGCCAGCCCGTGGCCCGGTAACGTGCGCCAGCTCGAAAACGCCGTCGAAATGGCCGTCGCCATCAGCGGCGATCGCGACATGCTTTATCCGAAAGATTTCGGCCTCACCGATGCCGGCCCGCGCAGCACGCCTTCGGGCACTGTGCCGCAGTATTCGCTTCCTCTGACTGAACCCATTCATTTCGATACCGCGGTTTCTCAGTTTGAGCTGGCCATTCTCGATCAGGCTTTACGCCAGAGCGGCGGTAATAAAACCGTAGCTGCGAATCGCCTCGGCATTAAGCGCACCACCCTCATCATGAAGATGCGGAGCTTTGAAAATGCCGGCTACCTTCAAAAAGCCAGCTAGTCTTTTTTTTAGTCCGCAAATTTTAGGTTTGGAAACTCAGGCTGCTGGAACTTCCAGCAGCCTTTCCAGTTTCAGCAGCAGTTCAATTTCTTCCTGCGCCACACCAAGCGACGCCGAGATGCTTGCCACCTGTTCGCCGCGGCGAGCCATCCGCAGCGCCTTCGTGCGATTCGTCAGATCGAGTCCCTGCACGGAAAGCGGGCCGGTCGCAATCGGCGCGGCCACCGGCTCAGGCGCAGCCTTCATCGTTTCGGCCGCCGCCTCCAGCGCCGCCCGCAATTCCCCGAGCTTCGCGTCCGTCGCCTCGCGGTAGTTCTCGAGCGCCTTCTTCACCGCCCGCACGTCCATCTTCGTCGAGATCCAGAGCGTCAGCGAGCCAAGCATCCCCACGCCCAGCACACCGCACAGAACAGCGATCTGGTTCACGGGATTCATCATCCAGTTCATGCGAATTGCTCCCCTGCCGCCGCCGACGATGAAATCAACCGCTCGCGACGGCTGGCGATTTCAGAAATCCGCACGCCATACGCGCCCTTCACCATCACCGCTTCGCCACGTGCCACCACATGATCGTTCAGCATGACTTCCACCGGCTCATCCACGCCGCGGTCGAATTCGATAATCGACCCGGAGCTCAGCCCGGCGATATCACGAAGCGCCATCCGCGTACTGCCGAAACGCAGCATAATCGGCAGCTCAATATCCATTAGCATGTCGAGATTCGACGTGTCCTGCTGCGGCGTCTCCGCCATCGCCACCATCAGACTCACGCTCTCGCCGCCCGCGAACTCCACGCGATACATCTCCCGTTGAGTCGCGTCGGCCGGAGGCTGATCCACGCTTTCACCGCGTCCGAGCGAGCGCACCAGCATATCGGCAAAGCCTGGCGCGCCCGCTTCGGAATTCTTTCGCAGCTTCTGCAGCGTGGCAGCATCGGCTGCGCTGATGCCAACGGTCACCGGCGTGGCATCAGTCGAGGTCCACCAAAGCATCTCCGCTGCGGCATCCTGGGCTTCGAGCGGAGCCTGACGGATCACCGGCTGGCTGCCGGCATCTTCCGCCAGGACGCGTCCCAGGCGTGTTACCCACGCGTCGATCGCGACATTATTCTTATAGTTCGTCATTGTCGTCTTTTGCTTACCGCTTCAGGCCGCGGCGTGTGGACCAAACTCGTTCCAGATGGCTGCGCAGACGCAGAATGGCCTGCACGCGCAACTGGCCGATACGCGAGAGATGCATCCCCATCACTTCCGCGATCTCGCGCAACGTTAACTCTTCGTAGTAATAAAGGCTCAGAACCGTCCGCTCCGATTTCGGCATGCGATCGATGGCGAGCGCCAGAATCCGCTCCAGCTCCGTTCGCTCCACAATCTGCGAGGGCCACTGGTTCTCATCGTCCGAAATCACATCCAGCAGATTGAGTCCGCCGTGTTCGTCATCCGCCACCAGCCGGTGGATTTCCACGGCCTTCGCGTCCGTCAGCCACTGCTGGTATTCCGAGGTCGTAATCTTCAGCTCGGCCGCAATCTCTTCCTCCTGCGGCTCGCGCCCCAGGCGCTGCTTCGCTGCGTGGATCGCCTGCTCGATCTGCCGTGAGCGCTTGCGCGTCTCGCGCGGCGCCCAGTCCAGATCCCGCAGGCTGTCCATGATCGCGCCGTGAATCCGGTGCTCCGCGTAGGTCTTGAGCTGCACGTTGAACGACGCATCGAAATTATCGATCGCGTTCAGCAACCCCACAATCCCCGTCGATACCAGATCTTCGAGCGAGATATGGTCCGGCAGCCGGTCGTGAATCCGCCCCGCGATGATCCGCACCTGCGCCAGGTGGTCCATCACGAGTTGTTCACGGCGCAGAACCGCCTCGCCGGCGGCGACCTGCGGACCGTAGCTGAGCGTACCTGTAGCCATCTATTTTTCTGAATTAAGCTGCCGAAAGCAGAAGTAAAGGCAACTGACGTACCAAAGGCTCGGTGAGGAAACTGGTCGAGGCCGGCGCCAGATTCTCGGGCACATCCTGCCCGTTCGTGAAGAACGAAATCGGCGTATCCGTGCGCGCAGCCTCTGCAAACAGGCCTCCCGGCGCATCCGTCTCATCGAGCCTGGTGAAAATCAGCGCCGTCGGATTGAAAATCGCGAAGCGGTCATTGGCTCTTTCGAGGTCTTTCTGACGCGTTGTAGCCGTCAAAACCACGTGAGTGTCAATATCCTGACGGCGCCGCAGGAAGCCGGCGAGATCGGCCGCCGGGCCTTCCAGGGCCGCGGGGCTCAACCCAGGCGTATCGATCAGCAGCAGCGTGTTGGCCGGCGCGGCGTCGATCGCATGCTGAAGCGCCTGAACCGTTTCCACACTCTGAAAAGGGACGCCCAGAATGGCGGCGTAGATCCGAAGCTGTTCCGACGCAGCGATGCGCTGCGTATCGGCCGAGAGAATGCGCACCGGCCTGTTCTTCAGCAGGCCTTCCTGCACCGCGAGCTTCACGAGCGTCGTGGTCTTGCCCGATCCTGGAGGCCCCACAAGCGCTGTAATGCGCCCAAGGCCGGGCCGTACCCGGAAGCGCCGCTCGATCTCATCGACCGTCGCGTGCAGCATGGCATCGCTGCTGAAACCCACGCCAGGCTGCTCGCCGACGTTCACGGCCACCGCGTCATCGATCTCCCCCGCAATCTCGCGCGTCACCCCTAACTCCATCAGAGCCTGCTCCACCAGGCGCGGCCGTGCCTGCGCCGGCGCTCCCCACACCGCGCCCCGCGTCGCCTTCTGCAACAGCGCCCAAATCTTATCCACGCTCTGCCGTAGCTGCTCGATGTCCTGCGTCATCGCCGCATAGGATGGTACAGGCGGCATCACAGGAGCGGCCGCAACCGTCTCCGTTTGCATCGCCCACACAGCCGACGATGTCGTTTTGGGGCTGCCCGAATCGTGACCGAATACGACTTCGAGAGGCCCCAGATGCCGCGCTTCCGGAGGCGCCTCGCGGCTGTTGAGCAGCAGCGCATCCGGCCCTAACTCACGCCGCGCCAGCTCGATAGCGGCCGGTACCGACGTCGCGAAATAGGACTTCACATGAATGTGTGCCTGTGTTGTTGTGGCCATGGCTATTCAATCACTCCGAGAGAAATAATTTTGATGTCTGATGGAATTTCGTTATGCGAAATGAAGACCAGATTGCGGATCGAAGGCTCCGTAATCTGCTTCAGAAAATGCCGCGCGCCCGTGCTCGTCACCACCACCGTGGCGGCCTCGGGATGTCCCGTGCGCTGCCCAATGCGCTGCAGCACGTCGCGGATCGCCTGCGGAGCCAGCGTGAGATGGCTGTTCTGATCGCCGTGCTCCACCGCGCCTTCCACCAGCCCTTCGATCGCCGGACTCAGCAGAAACGCAGGCAGTTCGCCCGTCGGCTTGAGATACGGTTTCACCAGCAGCCGCCGCAGGCACTGCCGGATGTATTCGGTAATGAGAATCGGGTTGTGAATCGACACCGCAGCCTCGCCGAGCGCTTCCACAATAGTCAGAGAGTCGCGAATCGACACGCGCTCGCGAAGCAAATTCTGAAGAACTCGTTGTACAGCAGACAGTGGGAGCAATTTGGGAACCAAATCTTCCACCACTTTCGGATGCTCCACGCCCACGCGATCGAGGAATCGCTTCGCATCCTGCCGCGAGAACAGCTCATGCGCATAACCGCGGATCAGCTCCGAAAGATGCGTACCCATCACGCTGACCGGATCGATCACCGTGAAGCCCTTGCGGCGCGCCGCGTCCGCCTGGTCGGCGGGAATCCACCAGCCCTGCATCCCGAACGCCGGCTCTTTCGTCGGTTTGCCGCCCTGTAGGGGCTCGGGCTTGCCGACCGGAATTGCGAGTTCGCAGCCCGGCGGCAATTCGTAGCGCCCAATCTCGGCGCCCTTCAGCAGAACCACGTACTCATGCGCCTTGAGTGCGATGTTGTCAACCACGCGCACGGGCCCCAGCAGAAATCCGATGTCGCCGGCCAGTTGCCGCCGGATGCCGGCGATGCGCTTAAGCAGCGGCGATTCTTCGCGGCCTCCGACGTACTTCACGAGGCCAAGCCCCATCTCGACCGTCAGCGGTTCTACCTTGAGCAGCGATTCCAGATTTTCCTTCGCAGCTACGGGCTTCGCCATCGATTCGGCTTTCTCGATCGCGGTCTGCTTCTTGCGCATGTTCCACGACGCGTAGCCAATCCCGCCGCCCATCGCCAGGAAGGGGATCGTCGGAAGTCCGGGAAACAACCCCAGCACTACCAGCACGCCCGACGCAAGCATCAGCGGCTGAGGATCGCTGAAGAGCTGCTTTGCGAAATCCTGCCCCACGCGCTCGTCCGAACTCGCGCGTGTCACAATCAGACCGCCGGAGATCGAAATCATCAGCGCCGGGATCACCGTCACCAGACCGTCGCCGATCGTCAGCACCGTGTATGTCTGGAGCGCATGACCCAGATCCATGCCGTGCTGCAGCACGCCGATCAGGAACCCGGCGAGGATATTGATGCCGGTGATCAGGATGCTCGCCACCGCGTCGCGCTGCGTGAATCGCGAGGCGCCGTCCATCGCGCCGTAGAATTCCGCTTCCTTCGAGAGATTCTTCCGGCGTGTCCGCGCTTCGTGTTCGTCAATCAGACCGGTGCTGAGATCCGAATCGATCGACATCTGTTTACCCGGCAGAGCGTCGAGAGTAAATCTCGCCGTGACTTCCGAAATACGCACCGCGCCGTGGTTGATGACGACGTACTGGATGGCAATCAGCACGAGGAAAATCACCGTGCCGATGATGTAGTTCCCACCGACTACGAAGTTCCCGAACGCCTGAATCACATCGCCCGCGGCAGAAGTGCCCGTGTTGCCGTTCATCAGGATGAGGCGCGTCGAGGAAATATTCAGCGCCAGCCGGAACAGTGTGAGCAGCAGCAGCGCGGTGGGGAATACGTTGAACTCCACCGGCTTGCGGATGTGCATCGCGACCATCATCACGACGACCGACATCATGATGTCGGTCACGATCAGCACGTCCAGCAGGAAGCTGGGCATCGGCGTGATCAGCGCGATGACAATAGCCAGCACCGCAACTGGGGCCGCCAGTTCACGTAGCGCCGGACCCGAGAAAAAGGGTAAGCCCCTCAGGGGCGCAACTGTCGCGACTGCTTTTGCTTCTGCCAAGGTTTAAATTCCTCTTCCGGCCTGTGCAGGCCGCCTGCCGTTCATCACGCGATAGATATAAGCCAGCACTTCCGCCACCGCCCTGAAAAAGTGCGCCGGGATTTCGTGGCCCACGTCGACCGACTTGTAAAGTCCCTGCGCGAGCGGCGGATTTTCGATGAGCGGAATGTTGTGATCGAGCGCTCTCTGACGAATGCGGAGCGCGAGATAGTTCTTGCCCTTTGCCACCACCATCGGGGCGCCCTTCGCATCCATGCTGTAGCGCAGCGCCACGGCGTAGTGCGTGGGGTTGACGATGACAGCGGTCGCTGTCGGAATTTCCTTCATCATCTGCTTGCGCGCCATATCGCGGCGCAGCCTGCGGATGCGGCCTTTGACCAGCGGGTTACCTTCGGATTCCTTGGCTTCGTCGCGAATCTCCTGCTTGCTCATCTTGAGCTCTTTCGCGTACCGCGCCTTCTGGCGGATCAAATCCACCACGCCGAAAACCAGAAACAATCCGGCGGCCTTCCAGAGCAGGCTTTCAATAGACCCGGCCACCATCGCGACGCCGCCTGTCAGGCTGCCGAGCGGCAGCGCCAGATACGCCGTCAGATTATTGGCCACCACAAAATAGACAGCCGCCCCGAAGACGGGCAGCATAATGATTGCCTGCAGCAGCGCCGGCAGATTCTGACTCGGAAGCTGCTTCAGCTTTTCGATTGGATTCAGGCGCTTCAGATCCGGCGTGACTTTCTTCAGGCTGATACCAAAGCCGGTCACCACAAGCTGGACCGCGATCGTGATCAGGACCATCGCCGCGCCCATGATGACAATCGGCGTCATCATTTCCTTCATCAGCGCCATCGAGAGCCAGACGAGGTCCATCGCGCGCAGCCGCGGATCGAGCGCCGACTGCGTCACCTTCAGCATGCCGAGTTGCATGTTGTGGACCCACACCGCGCCCCACACGTGCAGCAGGCTGACGAACGCCAGAAACTGCATGGAGTTCACGAAGGTCCGGGCCGAGGGGAAATTACCTTCTTCGCGCGCCTTCTTCAGGCGCTGCGGAGTGGGTTTCTCGGTTTTCTGATCGCTGCCCGCCATATTTTCTCAACGAATAATCAGAGTCTTCAGCGCCGAAGATCCGGCCGCGCTTGCGCCCCGCATCAGCGCCGGAAGCAGAACCGCGATCCAGGCGAGCAGCCCCAGACCGACCACCATCTTCACCGGAAAAGCGATCGTCGTGAGTTGCAGCTGTGAGTTCACGCGTCCCAGCAGAGCCACCGAGATATCGATCATTGCCATCACGGCCATCACCGGCAGCGCCAGCCGCAGCCCCGTCGAAAACATAGTGGAGCCCGCCAGAATAATCGTTTCCGTCGCGCTGCGCGTCAGCGTGAAAGTACCGGGCGGGCACGTTTCCAGACTCCGCGCGAAGATTCGGATAACTTCCCGGTCGAGGCCCATTGTAAAAAACAAAAGCGCCGCCACGGTCTGCGCAAAAAGCACGAGCACCGTCGAATCGGCCTGCGTCGAAGGATCAATTGTCGAAGCGAACGAGTAACCGGCCTGTAGTCCGATAATCTGCGCACCGATCATGAACGCTTCCACCGCGAATCCAACCGCGATTCCGATTCCCACGCCCAGCGCCGCTTCCGAAAGCACCCAGGCGGTCATCGTCGCCGCACTGGTGGTAGCGGCTGGATGCGGCCACACCGGATACAGCGAGAGCGTCACTCCCAGCACCAGCAGAATGCGAGCCGGATCCACTACGCTCTTCAATCCAGGCACGGGCACAAACGCAAATACGCCGGCAAGGCGCACCAGCGTCAGGAAGAACCCGAGAACCATCGGCAGAGAAAACAGGCCCTCGAATAAGCGCTCAACGGCCGTAACGGTCAAGGTTTCCCAGCACTCCTGTCATGTAGACCGTCATCTTCTGCAGCATCCACGGCATCGCCAGAACAAAGGCGCCGAGGAACGCCACAAGACGTGGAACGGCGGAAAACGCGGAGTCCTGAATCGAAGTCAGGATCTGCACAAAGCTCACCGCGATGCCCACAATAAAGCCGACAATCAGCAACGGCGCGCTGATCATCAGCGTGGTTGTCAGCGCGTCTCGAACCATTCCTACTACCGATTCCGGCGTCATACGTAGAACCCCTTCACAAGCGAACCGATTACCAGATTCCAGCCATCGGCCAGAACAAAGAGAAGTATTTTGAACGGCGCCGAAATCATCACCGGCGGCAACTGCACCATGCCGATCGAAAGCGTGACGGACGCCACCACCAGATCGATGATCAGGAACGGCATGAACAGCACCGCGCCGATCTGGAAGCCCGCTTTTAATTCAGAAAGAATGTACGCGGGGATTAGAATTCTGAGCTCCAGATCCGATGTGTTGTGTGGTTGCGGAGAATGCGAAATTTCGAGAAACAGCTTCACGTCCTTCTGCCGCGCGAACTTCACCAGGAAGTCCTTGAGAGGCTGGCTGCCGGCTTCGAAAGCCTGTTCGGTAGTGATCTTGTTTTCCTGCAGCGGCTCGAGCCCTTTGTGGTACATCTCGGTGGCCACAGGCTGCATGATCAGCATGGTGAGAAACATCGAAATGCCGAGCAGCACCTGATTGGACGGCGTCGTCTGCGTGCCGAGCGCCTGCCGCAGGAAGTGAAGCACGATCGAAATCCGCAGGAACGGCGTGATCGACATCACGATCGCCGGCAGCAGCGTCAGCAGCGTGAGCAGAATGACGATCTGCATCGGCACGCTGAGGCCGCCCTCCGCGGTATTGCTGAGATTCACGCCTAATACGCTGTTGGTGGGCGCCGCGGTCTTCGCTGCGCCAAACACCGAAATCGAAAAAACGAACCCAATGGCGAAAAGACGGCTGAATAAATTCTTCATCCGCCGATGCTCCTGTCTTCGCCGTTGTCCAGCAGAGCGCAGCCGCCGGGCGATACCGCGATCAGCATCACACGCCCGGAAACCTTCACCAGATGCAGGGAATGCTGCGCTGTGAGCGGCAGCCGTTCAAGCGCCTGCAGCTTGCGGCCCTCCGGCGAACGCATTCCCTTCACGCCGAACGTCACCATGCCGCGATTGCGAAGAGCGTAGAGGGCGATGCCGAACGCCGCCAGCACGCCCATCACAATCACGGCCTGTTGTATTTCTTCCACTCTTATTCCTCTCCTCGAAAACGAAGTACCCGGACAACTGCTTTCCCATGCGAAGCTGTCAGTTCGCCGACGCCCAGGGGAGTTTTCCCCGCCACCACGTCGACGTTCTCGCCCGCCGGCCGGCCGGTCTCGATCACGCTTCCCACGCGCAGAGCCAGCAATTCCCGAACGCGGAGGCGAGGTCCTTCGACCAGCGCCTCCACTTCGAGCGGCACTTCCATGAACCGGGAAAAATCAGTCGCTTCCATGACTCAATTAGCCGTGGATCAGGTTGACCGTTTCCTGCAGGATCTGGTCGGCCGTGGTGATCACGCGCGAATTCGCCTGATAGCCGCGTTCGAACGTCAGCAGGTTGGTAAATTCCTGCGCAATATCGACCGTAGAGGATTCGAGCGAACCCGCCACAATCTGTCCGCGCGAGCCGCTGTTCGGAACGCCGATCGAAGCGGCCCCGGTTTCCGAAGTCGCCGCGAGGTTGTTATTGCCGGCTGCCGAAAGACTTTCCGGATTGGCGATCGAAGCCACCGCAAGCTGCCCCACCGTCAACTGTTTGCCGTTCGAATACTTCGCCACCAGAAGTCCGCCATTCTGCAGGCTGACGTCGCTGATCTGGCCGGCGGAAAGGCCGTCCTGCCAGGTCGAAGCGACGCCGGAGTTCTCGGCAACCTGCGTCAGCAGCGATTGGTTCGTGCTCGGATCGTACAGGTTCCAGCCGACCGACATGTCGCTCGCGCCGTCCGCGAGTCCGGCGATCGAAATCGTCTGCGGATCGGTGGTCGAGGCCGGTGTGGTGAGCTGGCCGCTGGAATCGAAAGTCAGCGAGCCGGTTGCGACGGTATTGCTTGCCGTAGCCGACGCGAGATCGCCCTGCGGAATAGTCACTTTGTAGTCCCACTGATTGGCGGCCGTTTTCGTGAACGACGCCGAAAGAGTGTGGGTATTGCCCTGGCTGTCCACCACCTGAATCGGAGCGCTGAAGGTCGCGCCGCTGGTGCCCACCGTGGCCCGCGAATCGAGGTTGACGCCGAGCTTCATCGAGGTCGTGGCCGTAGCGGGGATCGTCGCTCCCAGCGGTACCGAGATATTCCCGATCGGCGCGTTTGTATCGACATTGCCGCTCAGCGAATTCCAGCCCTGCACCAGTTCGCCGGTCGCCGTGGTCAGCTGTCCGCTCGAGTTCACCTGGAATGCGCCGTCGCGCGTATAGAGTTGCTGATTGTTGCTGTCCTTCACTACGAAAAAGCCATTGCCCTGAATCGCGGCATCGGTTGGGCTGCCGGTATTCTGCAGCGAGCCCTGCGTGTACTTGGCGTACGTGCTGACCTGGCCAACGCCCATACCCATCTGGCTGCCGCTGCCGCCGAGCGTCTGAGACATCAGATCGGAGAAAGCAAGCTCACTGGACTTATAGCCCGTGGTGTTGAGATTGGCGAGATCGTTGCCCACCACGTTGATGGCTGTGGAGGATGCGGTGAGGCCGGAAAGTGCTGTGGAAAATGCGAGGTTCATGAAAGTCTCCTTGAGATGTCTTTATTAGTTGGTCGATGTCTGATTTGTCGTCGTCTGGTTCGCGGTGGGATCGGTCGTTGTAGTCTGATTAGCCTTCGCGATCGCGTCCGTATCACCCTTGATGCCGATCACCTGCTCGAGTTCGCTGAACTGAGCAAGCTGCGTCACGAACGTGGTGCTGTCCGTCGGATTGAGGGGATCCTGATTCTTGAGCTGCGACACAAGCAGCGTCAGAAAAGTGCTTTCGCTCGGAACGCTGCCGCCGAGCCCGGCCTGGTTGCTTTGATTCTGTGTATTGACGTCGTTGCCCGTATACGTGTTGCCGAGCGAATTAACGGATGAGGCCATGGAAGAGTCCTGTTTCTGGCGAGCTGGAAATGTTGGATTCGAGTTCTTCGATCCAGCGCGGCCGGTTGTTTTGGTTGTCGTCACGCTGGCCGCGCTGTTGCTGCGACCAGCCCGAGTGCGATTGCGAATCGCCCTGCGATTGCTGCTGCTGTGAATTTTGTGAATTGCCGGAGTCTGCGTTGTTCTCCGCGGCCGTCGTGGTCTGACCGGAGTGCCACGTATCGGCATGAAAGCCGGTTGCGTTGAGCCGGTCGCTCAGTTCGGAGAGGCCGTGGCGAAGTCCCTGCGTCGTTTCGCCGCTTGCCGATTTGACGGCAATCTGAACATCGCCGGCGCGATGCAGAATCCGGATATCGACGTTTTCGCCCTGTTCCGATTGAATCCGGACCGAAATATCTTTCATCGGCGCGGCTGGCAGTTCGGGGCGGGTCGGGGTGACGTCTTCGGCAGCGGCCGCAGCGGCGCTCGCGGGCCTGGTCGAGCCGGTTAACCCCGGCTTAGCGGCCGGGATGTGGTCTTCGGAAACAGTGGGCGCCGCTTCAAACGTGGACGCGGCGTGTGCAGCCCGAATGACAGGCTTCGCGGCGGTCTCGCCGGCCTTCGTCGAAAGTTGCTGGTCGGCGTCCCGATGGCTGCTCTGCTGCTGCTGTTGTGAATGCGACTCGGAATGAACGGGCGCGGCCTGCACCGGCTCCGCCTGAACCGGCGCCGCATGACGCTGAATGGCCTGTGGTTTGGAGAGTTGCACTTTCGTCGCGAAAGCAAGCTGATCGGCGGTCGCGACCAGAGGCTGCGTCGCCTCGGCGGGCAGCGTGGCCGCCTTTGGGGCCGCATCACTATTAAAAGGATCAGAAGGATCAGCCGCCGCCGGAGCTTCCGTCCGGACCGGGGTCCGTGTCGCGGCAAATGCAGCGACCGGAATCCGGTTGCCCAACGGGATAAGCGGACGATTGAAGCGTGCCGCAATCGGCAAAACCATGTTGACCGGTAACCCTGTGGGCGCTGGAACAGGCGCCAGGGCAGGAGCGGCCGGCTGCAGTTGCACGGCTGATGCCGGTTGCGGCTGCGCATCCGGAGTATCTTCGGCGGTCGCTTCCGTTTTTTCAACGTGAGCGTGATGTTTGTGTTCGACGCGCGTCTCGGACACCGGCGTGGAACTTTTCTCTTCCTGCGGCTTCGCCTCAGCGGCAGGCATATTCGTAACAGGTATCGGCGTCGCCTGGGTCTCAGCCGGAATCCCGGCCGCGGCAACAGCGGGAGCCTGCGGCGCACTACCCCGGAAATTTAATTCCGCGGTCGAATGAAAGGCAATCGGCGCAGCGGGAGGGAGCGAAGCAAAAGCCGGCAGCGCATTCAGCCGCGCTGGAATCTGCGGCCCGGCGGCATTCGTCGCGACGGGAGCCGCCGCATCCCCGCCATTAATAAGAGGTAGTGTGACGGGCGCTGGCGCGTCCGAAGGGGCCGTGTCCGCCACAAGCTGCAACTGCTCCGCAAAGCCCGTAGCCCCGGCGCAGGAAGAGGGAAGCGCCGGGACTTGTCCGGGTAAAACATTGCTGTCGAGAGAGATTGGAGAGAGCAGCACCGGCGCTGCAAAATGCAGGCGTCAAGCCAAAGACGTTTCTGTTATTTATCACAAAGATAGACGTACGAAATCGCTGTTAGCGTTTTGACACCACAGCGCGCTGTCAAAGCGTTGACAATGCCTGGCTTCCCTCTTTGTCACCCTCTTCGGAAGCAGGATCAACAATTTCGAAGATATTTTTAAAATTATTTTTTTGGCCACTCACCTGCATTCTTCCGGTCCGAATATGGATAACCTGGGAATCGCGGCCGCGAGCGGTCTGCAGTCACGCATGACCTCGCTCGACATGCTGGCGAACAATCTCGCAAACTCCAACACCGCCGGATTCAAGAGCGATCGAGAGTTCTACGGCACCTACGCTTCCGACGACGCGCAGAACGGCGTCGATGGCGGCTCCGGCGCTTCGCTTCCGGTGATTCAAAAGCAGTGGACCGATTTTTCACCTGGCTCCATTGAATCCACCGGCAACCCGCTCGATGTCGCCATCACCGGCAAAGGCTTCTTCGTTGTCAGCGGCCCCAAAGGCCCGCTCTACACACGCGCGGGACATTTCAAGGTAATGCCGAGTGGCGAACTCGCCAACGACAACGGCTATGCCGTGCGCTCGCCGAGCGGCGGCAACATCATGATCCCGGCCGGCAAGACCATCAACATTACGAAAGAGGGCCAGGTCCAGGCCGATGGCGCCAACATCGGGCAGATCGACGTGGTCGATTTCAAAAGCACCGACCCGCTCCAGAAAGCCGGCAGCACGTGTTTTGAGAATCCGGACCCGAAAAACCAGGCCACACAGGTAACGAACCCTGACATCCAGCAGGGCAAACTCGAAGGTTCCAACGTCCCGGTGGCCTATGCGGCTATGCGGCTCGTGAGCATCATGCGGCAATTCGAAATGCTCCAGAAAGCTGTTGGGGTCTCGAGCGAAATGGATACGAAATCGATCACGGACGTTGCCCGCGTCGGCAACTAAAAGATCCAAAAGGAAAGAAAAACTATGATTCGAGCACTCTACAGCGCAGCGAGCGGCATGACGGCACAGCAGCTTAACGTCGATAACATCGCCAACAACCTTGCCAACGCCAACACCGCGGGATACAAGGAACGCCGCGCGCAGTTTCAGGATCTGCTCTACCAGAACATTGTGCAGCCCGGCGCGGCCGCCAGCCAGCAGACCACCGTGCCGTCCGGCCTCCAGCTCGGCATGGGTACCCGCTCTTCCTCGAACGAGATCATCTTCACGCAGGGCAACTTCTCGCAGACCGATAACCCGCTCGACATCGTGATTCAGGGCAACGGCTTCTTCCAGGTTCGGCGCGCCCAGGGAGATCTCGCTTACACGCGCGACGGCTCGTTTCAGGTGGATAAAGACGGCAATCTCGTAACGTCAGACGGCAACGTCGTGGAACCGCAGATCACGATTCCCTCAAACGCGCAGTCGATCACGGTCGCGTCCGATGGGACCGTGAGCTACATGCAGCCTGGACAAAGCGTGGCCACCAAGGCCGGCCAGATCCAGATCGCGAACTTCCAGAATCCCGCTGGCCTCAACAGCCTGGGTCACAACCTCTACCAGCCGACCGACGCCACCGGCGCCGCGACTCTTGGCACGCCCGGAGGCCAGGAAGGGCTCGGCACGCTGCTCCAGGGCTACACGGAGCAGTCGAACGTCAGCATCGTACAGGAATTCATCAACCTCATCATTGCCCAGCGCGCCTATGAAGCGAACTCCAAAGTCGTGAAGGCCGCCGACGACATGTACCAGCAGGTCAACAACCTCAAACAATAATGAGCGCCCTTCGCATCTTCGTTTGCCTCGCGATTCCCTGCGGCCTGATGGCGCAGTCCGAATGCCTCACCGTCTCGGGCGGGCAGATCCTCGGAAAGGATCTGTCCCGCGCCGTTCCGGCCCTGTCTCGCATTCCGCAATTGACGCCGCTCGCGCCCGCGCCGATCGCCGGCAGTTCGCGCGTATTTTCGGCGTCTGAGCTTCAGTCCATCGCAGCGCGCTATTCCCTGCCCCTCGTTGACGCCGCGGATGTCTGCTTCCGCTTCGCGATGGAACCGCTCGACCGCGTACGCATGGATGCCGCGATGAAGAAGGCTCTGGCGATCGGCGACGCTCATATCGAAGTTCTCGAAACCACGTCGGGCGACGTTCCGAAAGGCGTGATCGAATTCACCCGCGAAGGTCTCGGCGTCCCCTCCACTCCCGATCAGACGACCGGTGAAATGTGGCGCGGCAACATTATTTATGGCAGCGCGCAGCGCTTTCCCATCTGGGCGAAGGTGCGCGTCACTGTTCCCTCGGCCCGTCTCGTCGCTGTAGAGCCTTTGCGGCCCGGCGCCATACTCCGGCCCGAGCAGGTGCATCTCGAAATCGTGGATCGCTTCCCGCAATCGGGCATTGGCGATCTGACTCCCGAATCGGTCGCCGGCATGGCGCCGGTGCGCTCGATCGCCGCCGGCGTCGAAATCCGGCGCGAAAATCTGGTCCGACCCAATGACGTGAATCGCGGCGATACGGTTGAGGTCGACGTGCAGTTCGGCGCCGCCCACCTCTCCTTCTCCGGACACGCGGAATCGAGCGGCCACGCCGGCGACACAGCGTCCGTTCGCAATCCCGAGAGCAACAAACTTTTCCAGGCAGTGATCGCCGGCCCAGGCCGCGTGGTTGTCGGAAACACCCGGGTCGAATTGGCGCGAAGGGAAGGGTTCTAAGTTGAAAAACCAGGCGATTCTGCGTATCGCGATCTGCATGGTCCTGATCCCCTGCGCAGATGCGGCGGCGAAAAAGAAGACGAAAGCTCCCGAACCCACCGCTCTCGATAAATACATCCAGGAAGCAACGAGCAACCAGCCCACCACGCTGGCGCAACCGACGCCGGGCTCACTCTGGACTCCTGCTTCGCGCCTTACCAATCTCGGCAGCGATACGCGCGGCTTGCAGGTCAATGACCTTGTCACGATTCTGGTGCAGGAACAAGCGTCCGCGGTCGTCAACGGAGCTACCCAGACGGCGCGTAAATCTTCCGCCGCCGCATCGGTGAATTCGCTGGCCGGAATCAAGGCCCCCACCAGTGCGTTGGCGAATCTGGCGAATATGAGTGGCTCTACCTCACTCGATGGAAGCGGCAGCGTCTCCCGCACCAGCGCGTTGAGCACAACCCTGAGCGCCCGCGTCACGCACGTGCTGCCGAATGGATACCTCGTGCTCGAAGGCTCAAAAAGCGTCGAGGTGAATTCGGAACGCCAGCAGGTCACGGTTCGCGGCATCATCCGCCCCATGGATCTGAGTTCGGCCAATGTGGTGACCTCCGATCAACTCGCGCAGCTCGAAATCAAAGTGGACGGCAAAGGCGTTGTCAACGATGCCACGCACCGCCCCAACATTCTCTACCGGATTCTTCTCGGCGTTCTTCCTTTTTAACCAGCCATGAACCGCATCATTCCCGCCGCTATTCTGCTGACACTCAGCGCGTTCGATGTTTTCGGCGCCGCTCAGGTGCGCCTGAAAGAGCTTATTTCCATCGAAGGAGTTCGGGATAACCAGCTCATCGGCTACGGCGTCGTGGCTGGTCTTGCGGGCACGGGCGATCGCGTCCAGACTCTCTTCTCGGCCCAAAGCTTAACCAATATGCTGGCGCGCATGGGACTAACCGTCAATCCCGCTCTCATCCAGGTGAAGAACGTGGCCGCCGTGATGGTCACCGCGAATCTGCCGGCGTTCGCACAGCCCGGCTCGCATATCGACGTGACGGTCTCGGCGATCGGCGATGCGCCCAGTCTGCAGGGCGGCGTGCTTCTGATGACCGAGCTGAAAGGTCCCGATAGTCAGGTTTACGCTGTCGCGCAGGGCCCGATGGTTATCGGCGGATTCGTTGCGGGTGGTCAGGGAAATTCAAAATCGGTCAATCATCCGACCGTGGGCCGCATGCCCAACGGCGCCATCGTGGAACGCGCGGTGCCTCAGGTTGCGCTTGGTAAACAGATCCGTCTTCAGTTGCAGGACGCCGATTTCGCCACTGCCGCACGCATCGCGAGCGCAGTCAACAAGCGCTTCGAAAATTCGGCGCACGCGGATAACTCCGGCATGGTGACCGTAAACCTGCCCGAAAAATGGCAGCCGCAGCCGACCGAATTTATCGCCGAAGTGGAAAGCCTGACGGTCGAGCCCGACACGAAGGGCCGCATCGTCGTGAACGAGCGCACCGGCACCATCATCATGGGCAAGCAGGTCCACATCTCGCCCGTCGCGATTATTCAGGGCAGCCTGACGGTGGAGATCCAGACACAGCAGCAGGTTTCGCAGCCGAATGCGCTGAGCCAGGGTCAGACGAAGCAGACAGAGCAGGTCGACGTCGGCGTTTCGCAGGATTCCCCGAAGGACCTGATGCTGAAAGACGGCGCCACTGTCGAAGAGCTCGTGCAGGCCCTCAATTCCATCGGCTCCACGCCACGCGACATCATTTCGATTCTTCAGAACCTCAAAACAGACGGCGCGCTGCAGGCCGAGCTCGACGTTATTTAAGGGAGGCCCGTATGCACTTCGCCAAGCTGACAACCGTTGCGCAGCCTGACAGTAACATCACCGTCCAGCCCAAGGACGATCCAAAGAAGGTTAAGGACGCCGCGCAGCAGTTCGAAGCGTTGCTCATTGGTCAGATGATGAAGTCGATGGGCGAAGCCGAAGGCGGCTGGCTGGGCACAGGCGGAGACGAATCGGGTTCATCCGCGATGGAATACGCGCAGGAAACCTTCGCGCAGTCGCTCTCCAGCAAAGGCGGACTCGGTCTCGCCTCCATGGTTGTCAAGGGACTCGATCAGAAGTGAGCGCCGCGTTGTGCGGGCCATTTGTGGGGCGGGACTTCCGCCCTGCCCCCGCGTTTTCAGGCGCTCCAGCCCTGAGAACTATATCCCGTCGATTCCATAACAGGCACCGCCCCCCAGCTCTGCATCGTGCTGTTCGACCACGACTCGCCGGCGCCGGCGAAGTGGTTGGTCGAAATCTGCGGCACTGCCTGTGTCTGCCCGGCAATTTCTTTCCATCCATCGCCCAGCGTCTTGAGCAGCGCTTCCACTTCAGCAAGCGGCTCATCCTTCTGAAGAATGTTGGCGTGCGTCAGCCGGTCCCGCATGTAGGGGTAGAGCCGGCCCAGATTGGCGGCGATCTCTCCGCCCTGTTCGAGGTTCAGCGAACCTTCCAGCTCACCGACAATAGCGATAGCTTTGGTCACCGCGCGAGCGCGGCCCGCCACGTCGCCGGCTGCCAAACTCTGGCGC
Organism: Bryobacteraceae bacterium; assembly: GCA_036500405.1. Taxonomy (GTDB): domain Bacteria; phylum Acidobacteriota; class Terriglobia; order Bryobacterales; family Bryobacteraceae; genus BOG-234. The sequence goes on along the minus strand of DASYCD010000114.1, from coordinate 27,405 downwards.
GCATCCTGCACGCTGATCGTCGCGTACTCGTAAAGAATACTGACCAGTTCGACCGGATCCGCCGAAAGAATTCTGGTTTCGAGGTAAGCCTGCTTCCAGCTCATGCGAGCGTTTCTCCCGTAGCGTGTACTTTCGCGCTGGCGGGCGTAAATGCCGCGAGCTGCTGCAACATCTTCAAAATTTCTTCAGGCGGAAACTGGTCTAATACCGTCCCCGTCTTTTCGTCCAGAACCACCACAACGAACTTCTGGCTCTGCGGATCCCGGATAACTGAATACTCGCGGCCTGAAATCTGGAGGTTGTTCAGCTTCCTGGCGGCCTCGAACGCATTGCGTTCATTGGAATGCTGCGGGAATCCGCCGGGCATTCCCAGCGAGCCGACTAACGATCCCTGGCTGGCTGATGGTACTTGCATAACGTGCCTCTCTGGTGACATTTGGACGATGTGTGCGTTCTCTCGCGACAATTCCCACATCGGCGCGACCAGATCAATTTCTAACAATTTGGAGGATTTCCGGTCATGAATCGGCCACGTTTTTTCACACTCGCTTTCGTTATATTCGCGCTCGCCTGCGGCTCTCTGAAAGCGGCGTCTAAGTTGACGCCTGAAGAGATCCGCGACCGTATGGAGCAGAGTATTGAGCGGCAGCAGCGTTCCGTCGACAACATGGCGGAATCGCTTTCGCACCAGCGGCAACGGCGTTCCGTCGAGAGCATGGCCGACTCACTGGCCAACCAGCAGCGCTCCCTTACGAAGCAGCGGGGCGCATCGCTCGCAGCCGATTTCTTCCGGCCTGTGCCCTGGCGCTCCGGGCAGCCTGTGGCCTTACCCGCCGACTGCGATTCCCTGCCCTCGCAGTTCATCGATTCTCTGATCGATTCCGCGTCGAAGACTTCGTCGGTGGCGCCGGAGTTGATCCGCGGCGTCATGCAGCAGGAGTCGGCATTCCGTCCCTGCGCGGTTTCGCCAAAGGGCGCGATGGGTTTGATGCAACTCGAGCCCGCGACCGCCTCCGATCTTGGCGTGAAGAATCCGTTCGATCCAACCGACAACGTGCTGGGCGGCGCGCGTCTGCTCCGGCAGTTGCTCGATCGTTATCAGGGCGATCTGCCCATGACGCTCGGCGCCTATAACGCCGGCTCGGGACGCGTGGACGCAGCCATGGGAGTGCCTGCGATTCCCGAAACTATCGACTATGTAAAGAGGATTCTGGACAAGCTTCCGGCGGGAAGCGCACTCAAACAGGCGCTCCCGAAAAGCCGCTTCGCGCTGATTCCGGCTGAGCCTTTGGGGGCGCCTCTGGAATCTCAGTTCGATCCGGCGAGCGCGCCTGCCACCAATTTCTGGCTGGTCAACAATGACGAAGGCAAATAATCGGGGGAGGAAACGACCTCGCGAAGCGAGGCGATAAACGCGGAGCGATCTCGCGGAACCGCCGATGCGGTCTGCGAAAGTTCCACTTCGTCAGTGTGTTGCGAGCGTTTTGAGGCGCCCGATGATGAGCGGGATCCCCTTTTCGAGCTCGTCGAAGTTAAATCCGGGGTGGAGGTAAGAGGGCCGATAGGAAACATAAGTGAGACGCCGTCGCTCCTTCTGTTTTCTGTTATCGGAAGATATTTGCGGATTTCGAATGTTTCAAAACTACAAGAGTACTGGAACTCACCGAGCGACGGCGCGGAGCGATTTCTCGCGGTACATCGCCTCGTCCGCCCGGCTGATCAGGTGGGGAATGTCCTCCCGCAGGTCCCAGGCGGCCATCCCGACAGAGGCCGAGACCTGCACCTGGAAATTTCCATTGGGCGTCTTTACCTTGTAAGCGCCGAAGGCCCATTTCCGCACGCGCTCGATACAGTTGCGGGCGTCATTCAGATCGCCCTTGGTCACGATGACGAATTCATCGCCGCCCCAGCGCCCGATGACGTCGCCGGCGCGGAAGTGCGCCTGGAGCTCGGCCGAGAACGCCTTCAGCAGATCGTCTCCTGCCAGATGCCCGTGCGTGTCGTTGACCTGCTTGAAGCCATTCAGGTCCAGCAGAACGATGCAGAAAGGAATTTTTTCTGCGGATCGCTTTGACATCGCGAGCTCAATGCCGCGGCGATTGATCAGTCCGGTCAGAGCATCGACGGACGCCTTGCGTTCCGTTTCCGCGAGCTGCTTTTTGTAACCTTCGAGGGTGGCCTCCAGGCTGGCGATGGTCTTCTGACCATCGAACTCCATGTTTTTCACGTCGGCTTCGAGCTCGGCGGCGCTCGAAATCAGTGAGCGGCGCATCGCGGAAATGTCGCTCAGATTGCCGATTTCATTGAGTCGCGACGTGATCTCGCGGAAGCGCCCGGCATAGCGTTTGTCCCGCGCCGTCACGTTCTGCGCGGTGTTCGCCATCACGAGCATCATCTCGCGAAACTCGTTGGCTTTTTCCTTCAGGTGGCGCTCCACGCTGTCCGACCACTGGCTCAGTTCGCCATCGAGCGCATCCTGAGCCTGGGCCATGGTCCCCGGCGCCACGTCCGTTTGCAGTCGGTCCCGCAAAGCCGTCAGGTTCGACGAAATGGGGAAGTCAACGCCGGGCAGAGCGCGCTCGGCGTTGGTCCCCACAGAAGTCAATGCGGCTTGATAGGCCTTCGACGTCGCATCCAGCAGTTGCTGCGTATGCGCGTCTATTTGCTTGCGGAGCGAAATCATGCGCGCTACATCCGGGGGATGTTGCTTGGCACGTTGCTGTTAGCCGCGAAGGTGGATTCGAAACCGAGCGTGCGGTTCACGTAGATCGAGTTCAGCGGTTCGTAATCCGTCTGCCGGCTGGTCTCGCGGCCCGGCAGTATGGCTTCCGGCACGCAGTGGCGAAGACCGAGCAGCGCGAGTTCATAACGGTCGGAAACGCCGAGCTTCTGGAACAGGCGCGAGAAGTAAACCTTCACCGTGCCTTCCGTGATGCGCAGAGCGTGGGCAATTTCCTTATTGCGAAGGCCCTGCACCACGAGGCTCAGCAACTGGCCTTCACGGCGCGAAAGGTGGCAGCGGCGCGAGCGCGACGCAGCCTGAGCGACGGAATCGGGAATCCAGGCGCAGCCTTTCGTGACCGAGTCGAGGCAGGCGATGACGTCCTGCGAAGAAGAGTTATCGTGCAGCACGCCGGCGGCGCCCCAATCGAGAGCATTCAGCGAAGGCTCATTGGCGCGCGTGCGCTGCCACACCACGATCGGCACGCGCCAGTAGGTGACGGAGAGTTTGCGAATCAATTCGAAAACGCCGGCGCGGCAATCGACAATGAGAGCGGAAGGCACTTCGGCGCCCGGCGCGGGGGTAGGTTCAGCTCCCATGTCGGTCCGGGTCAGATCGTAGTGGAATGCCTGCCCGGCGATGTTCGGAAGAGCGAACGCCAGCAGTTCGCGGTCTGTATAGACTCGGATAAGACGGTTGGTCGGCTGCATAAGTTGTGTTGTATTCCTTACACAAGCCTCCTCGGCGTCGTTCTGCGGGATTTCTAACAGTTTTGCGCTATCTGTTGTAAATTTTTTGTGATCGGCCAGTGGTGTGATCCAAAAGTTTACGGATGGCTATAGCCGTATGTATAACGAAGGGAAACGAACACACACGCGGGAGTGCGCAAGGGGGAGATTTTCAAACAGCTTACGCGTGAGGGCGAGGATCGTAAACGGAGGACGCACCGATCTTCCGCACTTTCGCGGGAGCGGATCGAGGCGTTTGCCGGCGGTCAATCGCGCGGAACTTCCAGTCGCAGTCGCGGCAGAGATACTTGCGAAGCCCCGTGTACCAGACCATGAGACGTTCGAGACCTTCGAGGTTTCGAATTCTCAGATGATCGGATCCGCACTTCGGGCACATATCCAAATTTTACGTGCGCTACCGCCCACGGTCCATACTGTCCGAAGACAACAGAGTTTTCCCTACTCCCGAATGAGGTAATTTTTCTGTCGAAATCGCCGCCTCTGCGGACGATTACGAGAGAGACATGTTTGCAATAATCGGCATCCTGGTTGTATTTGGCGCCATCATCGGCGGCTTCCTCATGGAAAAAGGACCCTTGATGGTGCTAGTGCAACCGGCCGAGCTCCTCATCATCGGCGGCGCGGCCCTCGGCACGCTGCTGGTGGCGAATCCTCTTCCGCTCGTCATCAAGATGTTCAAGAGCGTGCTCGGCGTACTGAGCGGGAATCGCTTCACTCAGCCGTTCTATCTGCAGAGCCTGAAGATGCTCTATGAGATTTTCCAGTTGGCCCGCAAGAACGGTATGGCGAAGCTCGAAGAAGAGGTGGAGAACCCGAAGAAGAGCCAGATGTTCTCCAAATTCCCGCAGATCATCAAGGATCATCACATTCTCTACTTCATCTGCGATTCTCTGCGCACCGCGGCCTCCGGCGTGGTTCCGGCGTTTGATCTGGATTCCATGCTCGAAAACGATATTGAAGTGCATCACCACGAAATCCTCGCGCCGGTCCGGTCGCTTTCTTCCGTGGCCGATGCGCTGCCCGGTCTCGGCATCGTCGCCGCGGTTTTGGGTGTGACGATCACGATGAGCGCGCTCGGCGGACCGCCGGAAGAAATCGGCCATAAGGTTGCGGCCGCGCTCGTGGGAACGTTCCTCGGGATTCTCCTTTGCTACGGCGTCGTCGGCCCGCTCGCCGCAAATCTGGAAAAGACAGCGGAAGCGGAATCGCAGTTCTATCAGGTGCTGCGCGCGGGCCTGATGTCATTCGCCAAGGGAATGGCGCCGATGATCGCTGTGGAATTCGCGCGCCGCGCGATTCCCCACAACGTCCGCCCCGCATTTACAGAAATGGAAAAGGCGTGCAAGGCCGGGAGCGGCGCGGCAGCCGCCAAGGCCGCTTAGTCCGGAATCATTTTGAACTGAATCGACATGGAACAAGCGCCCATTATTGTCATCAAGCGTAAGAAGCAGGCCCACGGCCACCACGGCGGCGCATGGAAAGTGGCTTACGCCGACTTCGTCACCGCCATGATGGCTCTCTTCATCGTGCTGTGGCTGCTGAGCAGCAGTGAGCAGGTGCAGAAAGCTGTGGGCGGGTACTTCACGGATCCCAGTGGCAGCGGTAAGGAACTGGGCAACGGGCTCCGCGGCATCGGCGGCGAAAGTCTGACGGTCGTCAACAAGACCGATATGGCGAAGCTGAAGGACAAGCTGGATCAAGCCGTGAAGCAGACCGCGCCGTTGCAGAAGATCAAGGAACACGTGGTGATGACGGTCACCGGCGAAGGTCTTCGCGTCGAACTGAGCGAAGGCCAGCAGGCTGGATTCTTTTTCCAGTCCGGCAGCCCCGACCCGAGCGGGATGGGGAAGGAAATGCTGAGCACGCTGGCGGCGGAGATCGGGAAACTGCCGAATACTGTGATCATTGAGGGCCACACGGATAACAAAGCGTTGTCCAAAAAAGACTACACGAACTGGGAGCTTTCCACCGATCGCGCCAATACAGCACGGCGCTGGATGGAACAGAACGGCATGCGTCCGGATCAGGTAATACAAGTGCGCGGCTATGCCGATCAGAAGCCGCGTGATTCGACGGGCGCCGACGATCCTTCGAACCGGCGCATCACCGTGATCATTCAGAATCCTGAGGACAAGACCGGCTTTGGGGCGGAAGGGGCTTCGGGGGCGAAGGCCAGTACGGGCGCTCCGGCGGCGGCTCCCGCGGCTCCGAAGCCGTCCCCGGTTCCTGCTAAGAAATAGTCAGTGCGCGACCAGACCTCCGCGCGCGCGCTGCACCATATGAAGGAAGCGGTGCGCGAGTTCCTGTATCCAGTCAGCGCGGCGTGACCGTACGGCTTCGTGCGGGATCAGGTCTTCGCCAATTCCCAGCGCGGCAGCGCCCGCTTCGATGAAATCCAGGGCTGTTTGCTGGTGGACTCCACCGGAGGCAATGAACGACACCTGCGGAAACGGCCCATGGAGAGCGCGCACGTAAGCCGCGCCCCCAACCTGCGCGCACGGAAACAGCTTGATCATATCGGCGCCAGCCCTGATCGCGGCCATGATTTCGGACGGCGTGAGGGCCCCAGGGATGGCGGCGACCTGCGCGCGTCGCGCCACTTCCACAATCGCGCAATCAAAGCCTGTGCTCGTCACAAACATTGCACCGGCGTCGAGACACCGGTTGGCGGCCGATATATCGAGCACCGTCCCGGCCCCGATGATCGCATCGGGATGGCGAGCCCGGAGTTCCGTCACGACCTCCAGCGCGTCGGGAACGGTCATCGTGACTTCAACAATCGGAATTCCCCCGCCGATGACGGTGTCGGCGGCGAAAAAGGCGTCCTCTTTGGAAGTGACGCGAATGGCGGGGACAATTCCGACTTCGCGAATACGGTGGCAGACTTCGTCTCTCGTCATCTGTTCTAACGGGTTCCTTTTCGATCAGGCTTCTTCTTCGGTATGTTCGGGTTCAGGCAGCGTATCGTTGTCATCGGCCGCCCAGACGTAGAGAGTGGGCAACAGGAAGATGCCGAGCAGCAGCGCGGCTACCAGGCCACCCACAATCACGATTGCGAACGGCCGCTGCGAATCCGAGCCGATTCCGCGTGAGAGCGCGGCGGGCAGAAGTCCGAAGCTGGCGACCAGCATCGTCATCATGATCGGGCGAAGGCGTCGAACGGAGCCCTCCACCGCCGCATCGAGCACCGCGTGACCGCGGGCGCGGAGCTGATTGATGTATTCGAGCATGATCACGCCCGTCTGCACCGAGACACCGAATAACGCGAGAAATCCCACGCCTGAGGAAACGCTGAAGTGCGTGCCGGTGAAGAGCAATGCCAGCAGGCCACCGAGCGGCGCCATGGCCACATTCGCCAGGATCAGCAGAACCCACTTGACAGACTTGAACATCGTGTAGAGAATCATGCAGATCACGAGCAGCGTGATGGGGACCACGATCATCAGGCGGCGCTGGGAGCGCTTCGCGCTCTCATATTCACCCGCCCAATCGATGTGATAACCCACCGGCAGCTTGACCTGCTTCGTAACTTTGGCGATGGCTTCTTCGACCGTGCTGCCGAGGTCGCGCCCGACCACGCCGTATTTCAATGCGACGTAGCGTGAATTGCCTTCGCGATAGATTTCCGACGCGCCATCGGTGACGCGGACATCGCAGAGCTGCGCGAGCGAAACCCGTTCGCCGGACGGCGCGAGCAGCCGGATATTCTCGATCGCCTCTTTCGTATCGCGGTATTTGGGTTCGTAACGAACAGTGAGATCGTAACGCTGCTCGCCCTCCAGTACCTGGCTGACGGCCTTCCCGCCCACCGCCGTCTCGATGGCGTCCTGCACGTCAGAAACGTTCATGCCATAACGCGCGGCTTTCTCCCGGTTCACCGTGAATTCAAGATTCGGCTGTCCGATCACGCGGAACAAACCGAGATCCGAAACACCAGGGATGGTCTTCATAACGTCGAGAATCTGCTGGCCCGTGTCTTCCAGCTTGTGGAGGTCATCACCATAAATCTTGATGGCGAGCTGGCCCTTCACGCCGCTGACCGCTTCTTCCATGTTGTCGGCAATGGGCTGCGAATAATTCCAGAGAGCGCCCGGAATTTTGGAGAGCTCGCGATCCATCGCGCGGATCAGCTCCTCCTTGTCCTGACGGAAGACGGGACGCCATTCTTCCTTCGGCTTCAGGTCGATGTAGTATTCCGTGTTGAAGAAGCCGGTCGTATCGGTGCCATCGTCGGGCCGCCCGACCTGCGAGACCACCTGGCGCACTTCCGGAAACGCCGCGATTACGACGCGCGCCCGATTCATGACAGCGGTACCTTCCTCCGGACCGGTGCTGGGGGCGAGAGTGGCGCGCGCCCAGATAGCGCCCTCATCGAGGTGCGGCAAAAATTCGGAACCGATGCGGCCGCCCATCATGAGCCATACCGAAACGCCGAATGATGCGACGGCGATTGCAAGCGTGATCCAGCGGAACCGGATGGCCTGCTTCACCAGGGCACGATAGCCGTTTGTCATGCCGGTCATCAGTGGGTTCTTCCATTCGCGAACATTGCCGCGGAAGAGGAAGCTCGAAAGAACGGGCGCGATGAGCATCGCGAAAATTAGTGCCCCCAGCAGAGCGAACGAAACGGTCCACGCCATGGGCTTGAACAGGCGGCCTTCCACACGCTGCAGTGTGAAGATCGGGATGTAGGCCGTGATGATGATGCCGATCGAATAGAACACCGGCCGCTGCACTTCATGCGCAGCTCCGCGGATCGGGCCGAGAGTTGATCCTTCTTCGCGGCGATGGGCCAGATAACGAATAATGTTTTCCACCATCACTACCGCGCCTTCCACCACCATGCCGAAATCGAGCGCGCCAAGCGAGAGCAGGTTCGCCGGAATCTTGTTCAGATCCAGGCAAATGGATGCAAACAACAGCGAAAACGGAATCGTAAGGGCGACGATGAACGCCCCGCGCACATTGCCCAGAAACAGAAACAGGATCAGCGCCACCAGGATGATGCCTTCCGTCAGGTTGTGAAGCACCGTGTGGGTTGTGTAGTGCAGCAGATTGCTGCGGTCGAGATGCGGGACGACCTTCACGCCCGGCGGCAGAATCTTCGTATTGAGTTCGTCGACTTTGGCGTGAATCGCTTCGAGGGTCGAATCGGAATCCGCGCCTTTGCGGAGCAGCACCATACCTTCCACGACGTCGTCGTAATCGACAATCCTGCCATCGTCGCGGCGAAAAGCTTTCCCCATCTGGCCGAGGCGGATGCGCTCGCCCTGAGTGACTTCGGCTATATCACGGACGCGCAGCGGAGTGCCGTTTTGTGCGTGGATCACGGTGTTCTCGATGTCGTCCACGCAAGTAACCAGGCCCAGCGCGCGCACGTTGATCTGCTGCATGCCTGCCTGCACGAAGCTGCCGCCCGCATTGACGTTGTTGTTGGCCAGTTGTTGTTCCACCTGGCCAATATTGAGCCCGTAGGCGATCAGCTTCTCGGGATCGACGCGCACCTGATATTCGCGCGTGGTACCGCCAAAGCTGCTGACATCGACGACATTCGGGACCGACTTGAATTGTTTCTCCAGCGTCCAGTCTTCGAGCGATTTGAGCGCCATCAGATCGTAGCTGGGATTGGTGCTGGTGAGCGTATAGAAGTAGATCTGGCCGACCGGGCTGTAGTCCGATCCGAGCTGCGGCTGTAAACCCGCCGGAAGCGTGACCTGAGAGAGGCGCTCCAGCACTTTCTGACGATTCCAGTCGTTCGTGGAATCGTCATCGAACACCAGCATGAGGCTGGAGAGTCCGAACAGCGACGTGGAGCGCAGGTGATCGAGATGCGGGATGCCGTTCATCGAAATTTCGAGCGGAATGGTGACCTGCTGCTCGACTTCTTCGGCGGCGCGGCCCGGCCACTGCGTAATGATCTGGACGTAGTTGTTGGCGACGTCCGGATAAGCCTCCACCGGCAGATTGTGGAAAGAAATCGCGCCCCAGATCAGCAGCAGCACCGAAACCAGAAGGATCAACAGTCGGTTGTTCAGCGCAAAATCGACGAGGCGTTTGATCACTGTTCCACCGTGTTCTGCATCTCGAGCGCGTTGGCGACAACGCGCTCGCCTGGTGCGATGCCAGAGGTAATGATCTGCGCCTTCGACGGCAGAATCGCGCCGCCTTTGACTTCCACCCGCCGGAAGGTGTTGCCGCCCGCAGGTTCGTAGACCCAATCGCGGTCATGAAGGTGCAGGACGGCGGTGGCCGGAACCGTCGCATCCGTTTTCGCCGCGCCGTGGAAATCGGCCGTGACAAACATGCCGATCCGCATCAGCCCCGGATTTTTCAATTCCACTCGCACCTTGGCGGTACGCGTAGCGGGATCGAGAATCGGGCCGATAGCGCCGACGCGGCCCTTGAAAACTTTGTCCGGATAGGCGCTCAGCCGGATATCCACGTTCTCGCCGTTCTGCACGCTGGCGAGATCGTTTTCATAAACGTCGCAGAGGACCCAAACGGTCGAGAGGTCGGAAATGGTGAACAGGTTGGGCGAATTATCGAGTGTTTTCACGCCGCCCGCGGCATTCACGTTCTGCTCGGTGATGACGCCCGTGGCCGGCGCGACGATGTCAATGGTTGGCGAGGGATGATTGACGTCCGCGCCGAGAACGCGGATTTGATCGAGCGCGTTCTCGACCGAAATCTTTGCCTTCGATTCGGCGTCGTCCGCGACTTCCAGGTCCTTTTGCGCCAGCGCGCCGCGATCGAAGAGAAGTTTCGCGCGGTCGAGTTGATTGTGGGCGAGCTTCTCGTCGGCGGTCGCGGTACGCCAGGCGGCGAAAGCTCCGGAGACGTCCGCACTCTGGATTTTGAGGAGCATTTGGCCTCGCTCCACCGTGTCACCGAGCTTCGCGTTGATTTCGAGAACGCGTCCTGACGCCAGGGAAACGACCGGGATGCTGCGCGACACGTCCGGCGTCACCGTACCGGTCACGCTGAGAGCGCCGGCGTCCGAAACTTTCCCCGCAGCCACCGCGGGGAATTGTTCCGGATGATCGACGTGCAGAAGATCGGGATTGCCCGCGTGTTCTACTGTCGCGGCCGGCGGAGCTTCCGCCGCGGGATCGGCTGGCAATTGTCCACCGCATCCCCATGAAACAGCCGCCAGCACAGTGATGGCCGCATAGAGCGGCAGATGTTTTTGAGTGGAATAGAAAATCATGGAATCACTTCCCGTCCAACTGCGAAATTCAACTGGTTGGCGGCATTGAACCACGAGCCGACCAGGCTGAGATAGTTCATACGAATGCCGCGGTAATCGTTCTGCGCGTTGAGAAATTCGAGCAACGACGCGCCGCCGTTCTGATAAGCGAAGGCAATCGTGTCACGCACCTGCCCTGCTTCATCGAGATACTTTGTGCGATAAGCGCGGAGAAGATTCGCCGCGCCGTTGAGCGAGCTGAAAGCCGAATCGACATCCGCCATGGCCTGCGCTTCAGCGCCAGTCTGCAATTGCTGCGTGCGATGGATTTCGATTTCGGTTCGCGCCTTCTCCCCCTGATTGCGATCGAAGATACGCAGAGGAATGGAGACGCTGCCGCCGATGTAGACCGGGATCGGCGGGTTGCGGCCAGCGTCAACTGAAAACGTGGGATCGGCCGAGCCGTTGGCAATGGCGAGTCGATGGTCAGCGTTTGCTTTATCGATGGCCTGCGCGGCTACGGCGAGATCCGGACGCGAGATGGCCGCCATGCGGTGGAGTTCATCGGGCTGGAGGAGAGATTCGGAGTAATCGAAACTGCCCGAAACATCGAACTGATCGACGGGCGTTTTCGAATTCAGCAATTGCAGCAGCTGAATCTTCGCGTTGCGGACGTTGATCTGCGCGGTCTGGACATCCGATTCGTACTGAACGCGCTGCAGGTCGAGACGCTGCATATCGACCTGCGAAATGTCCCCGGCGCTGAGACGTCCGCGGCTCACGTCGAGCAGGCGGTCGTAATAGCTCAGGCTGTTCTGAGCGACTTCGAGAACCGCCTTCGCCTGCAGCGCCTGAATGAAAGCCCCGCGCAGATTGAACAAAAGGTTGCGTTCGAGATCCGCGCGCTGCGAGGCCGTGATCTCGGTTCCTTTCTTTGCGCTGTCGAGCCGTAACTCGCGCTTCCCTTCACGCTCGTGCAGGTAGTTCGTCGAAACCAGCGGCAGCAAGTCGCCGAGCGGCCGGTAGGGATCCGGCCAGAATGGATTGAACTGATCCAGCGTCGCGGTGACCGTGGGGTTAGGGCGCAGATAGGCGGTGATCTCCTGCGCGCGCGCTTCATCGACGCCAAGCTGCGCGGCTTTCAGTGCGGGATTATTTGTTTCGAACTGATCACGCAGTTGCTGCCAGTTCAGCGCCTGTGCGCCGGCTGAGCCTGACAACAAGGCCAGCGCAGGGCAGAGCCACGCGACACGGGAATATCGGGATGGAATACAAACCTCCAGCGGCAGTTATGCCGCGGTCAATCAAATTCAGGAATGAAAAAGAGGACTACAGGAGGGAAGGAGGACCGCGAGGCGCGAAGGCGTCGCGGGCAGTGCTGCGGAGCGATGCTGCGCTGAAAAGAGCTGGCGCGCGTGAAGATGCAGCTGGGTTCAGCGCTGCAGAACGAATGTGGAACGAAAGCTGATCACCGGAAAAACCAGCCAGAGTGTCATGCGCGAGATATGCGGTAGTCAGCGAATACGGACCGGGCTGTCCAATCGCCCGGGCGTAGCTATGGAGATCGGCTTCGGTGAAATGGCCAGCGCCGTCATTCAGCCAGACTGCAACCGGGAGCGCCGATGATGGATCGAATACGACAAGATCGCGGTCATGATCGCCATCGATATCGCGCAGGCTGAGGCGGATCGAGGCGCTGCCGCCATGGATGTTGAACGATGACTTGCCGAAGTGGCTCAGATCGATCTGGACATTGTGGACGTAACGGTCGCCGTCACGAACGCCGGGACCGGCGTTCGCCAAATCGGCAACCCGGTCGCCGTCGAGATCGGCCAGTGACCAACCGGGCGCTCTCGAAGACCCGAATGGCAGGGTCCAGGGCTTTTCGGACGCAAAGCCCAGAGAACTGGCGAGTAGAACGAGAAGCCCCGCGCGCCCGAGAAGACGCAGCGAGCCATTTGCCAGCCTGTTATACATGGTGCTCAAAATCTGATTGTATCGTCTGGCACTGCAAAATAAAGACACTGCTCCTGTAAAAGAACGTCGCGGCGGCCGGGGGACAGTTTCTTAGTCTGCCGCGTCCGGCCGCCCGTGAATCGGATGGCATCTCCCAGGATCCGAAGCCGAGCGGTTAGTTGATGTTGATGCCCGCCAGCATGATCCACACGTTGATTTTCCATCCTCTGGAGCCGCACGCCACGTCTTTCGCTCGCGCCGGCTTGATCAGGCCTGCCTGAAAGTTCTCCCGCCGTTATTGGCGAGCGGGAGTCCAGTATCACTTCAATCGACGTTTCCTGCGCAGGAAGTTTCGTCAGAGCAAAGCTAACATAGGCGCAAAAACAATTTGAGGGGCTGCGATTGCAAGCCCCTCAAAAGACGAGAAATATAAATTTGGTTTTTGTGAACTAGCGGCGACCGCCGTGTCCGCCGCCACCACCATGGGAACCACCGCCACCACCGCCGCGGGATACTCCGCCGCCTCCAAAGCTGCGCGCTCCGCCGCCGCCGCCGAAGCTTCGTGCGCCTCCGCCGCCCATACTACGCGCCGCCGGAGCCGACATGCGCGGCGCCGACATGCGCGGTGCAGACTGGAAACTGCGCTGCGGAGCCGACCGGAAGTTCTGCTGCGGCGCTGAGCGGAAGTTCTGCTGGGGCGCCGACCGGAAATTCGCCCGTGGAGCGGATTGGAAATTCCGCTGGGGTGTCGACTGGAAATTCCGTTGCGCACCCTGTGACCGCATACTCTGCCCTCGGGAGCTCTGCGTACCGGCGCCGGTTCGCTGCTGGGGGGCTTCGGAACCTCGGAACGAATTCCCGTTACCGCCGCGGAATCCATTCGATCCGTTCGGGCGCGATCCGTTAAATCCGTTCATCCGGGATCCGTTGAAACTGTTCGCCGATCCGCGGGATCCGTTGTTGCTACCGCCAAACGTGTGCCAGTTCCCGGACCGGCCCTCGTTGATGCGCGCACTGTGCTCGGCGCCGCCGAAGCGGTTCGCCACACTCGACGGGTAGCCCGCGCCCCAGCGATGACCCGGGTCATGCGCCCACACATTGCGGCCTCCGCCGAACCCGTTATAGCGGTAATGATAGCGGTCGAAAAATCCGTGGTTGACATAGAGGCTGCGGCCGAACCAGTTCGGTCGCCATCCCCAGCCCCAACCGCCGTAAGCCCATCCATTCCAACCTCCGAAATAGAAACCTATATTGATGCCCGGCTCGAACCAATAGCCGTCCGGATAGTAGAGCGGCGGATACGCGCCGTAACCGTACACATAATAAGGATCGTAGGAGGGGACGTAGATGACTTGCGGATCCGCCGGCTGGATCTCAATCGCCGACTGCCCGTTGTCATAGTTCGTACTGACCGTTTCCTGCTGATTCGATTTCAACTGACCGTTGGCCTGCGCGCGCTGGCGCATGTTCTGAACCGCGCCCATGACATCGCCCTGCTGAGCAAGGAAGGCGTTGCCCAAGTCGGTGGTCCAGCGGATATCCTGCGTCAGAAGATTCATGACGTTCGGCATGGCGACGAGGGCCTGCACGCTCGGATCCCAATCCTGCTGCTTCGCGGCGTCCATCAGCGCCTGGCCGCTGAGGTTGACGGTCTTCAGCCACTGCTGCGCTTCCACTAGTTCAACGGGATAGGTAGAGGCGGCCAAAACCTGGCCGAGGAGAGGATCGGGATAAAGGGCAACCGGCGCGACAAGATCGTCCAATTGTTGCGTCGAAAGAGTTTGGGCCGGTGCGGGAGCAGGCTGATCCTGCGCCGGGAGGCTGCCCGCAAGCGCCAGCGCGATCACCGAAAAAGTACCGGTCCGAAACCACTGAGCCGCGTGACGCTTCATATTCGCCTCCTTAACCTCGTCTTTATAGACGCGGGGAGAGGCGATCGCGTTGTGAAATGCTCTTAATGTGTGAGTGAGGTACGGAAAATCGTGATGCGCGGCACGAATATTCAGTGCGTGGTTCCGCCGGAATCGGCCGAAAGGAACAACTGCGAGATCGGGACGTTCGAAGGCGTGGTTCCCGCCGCAATCGCCAGCAGTTCGCCGCGATCTTCCGACAGCTTCTTCTCGACGAAGTCCACACCTTCCGCAGTCAGACAATAGTCGCTGTCATTCGCCCGAGCGAAGCCTTTTTCGCAGTTGTACCAGATCGAGAAACCGAGTTCGCCCTGGGTACAGCCGGTCATTTGTTCCAGATCGTACAGAGAGAGACCGGGGAATTCGTAATTGCTGGTCCGCTTGCGATAAAGCAGACACAGAATCGCCAGCCGGCGGTTCTGCTCCCCCAGCACGCCCGAAAAGAAATCGCTCGACCGGAACTGGAAACGCGGCGTGGACCGCGCGGCGACGCGCTCGTTGTCATACGCCGACTTCTTCTGCGGATCGGACAAAACCCGGTATGCTTCCGAAATTCGCAGGAACGTATCGGCGTTGCCCGTATCCAGATTGTCCGGATGGAAACGCCGCGCGAGCTTCTTGTAGACGCGTTCAATCGTCTCCGGCGGCGCATCCGGCCCCAACCGCAGCAGCTCATAATGATCGGCCGCATAGGGGTCATCCTGATTTGTCGTGGTGCGCGCGAGGAACTTCAGTCCCAGCACATAGATGCTGCGCTGCCAGGTGCAGTGACGCACTTCGGCAAGCGCGGAAACGTGGAACGCCGGCGCCCAGACGATGACGCTCGCCCCTTCCGGAATCTCCACCGGGCATTCAATCGCGACGCCGTTCTCCGAAATATCGATGGCTCTGCACTGCTCGTACAGCTTTTCACCGTCGTCCGTCTTCCAGCGAACCTCTACGGAGCAATCGGTGGCGCGCCGCTCCTCAGAGCGCTGCTGTGCATACGTCTCAGGCACTCCTTTTTTTATAGCGCGTGCCGCTGCCGGTTCACCAGTATTCGTTGGTGAAACTATCGATTGTTAGCAGAGATAAGATATAGGCACTATGGCCATGTTTTCCAACATTCTTCGAACCGGGCTGGCGATCCTGGCGACGGCCGCGGGCGTGGCGGCTCAGGGCAACAATCCCGTCCTTCCTGACACTACCACCAAGATTTCCGATCACGTCTGGGCCATCATGGGGTGGCCGAATATCGGGATTGTCGTAGGGAGCAACGCCGTGCTGGTGGTCGATACCGGTCTCGGCCCGAAGAACGGCGAGACCATCTCGGGCGTTGTCGCGAAGCTGGCGCCCGGCAAAAAGATCTACCTGACCACGACGCATTTCCATCCGGAGCACGCAAGCGGCGCGGCCGGCTTTCCGGCGGGCACTACCCTGGTTTACGACGAAGTCCAGCAACAGGAGATGGAAAAGCACGGCCAGGAGATGATCGACTCCTTCGCCAGCCGTTCGCCGCAGCAAAAGGAACTGCTCGCGGGCGTGAAGCCCCGCAAGCCAGATGAAACCTTCGATAAGGAAAAGACGCTCGATCTCGGCGGTGGCGTCACGGCGCGATTGCTCTGGTTCGGCGGCGCGCACACGAAGGGCGATGAGCTCACCTTCGTGGAACCCGACCGCACTCTCATCTCCGGCGATGTGGTGCAGAACAAAACAATGCCGAACATCTACGGCGACGGCGGCACGCCTGCGAGCTGGCTCGCGGTGGTGGAGAAAATCGAAGCGCTGCATGCCGCGCACGTTCTGCCGGATCACAGCGCGCCGGGCGATGGATCGCTGGTCGCGGCGGAGCGCGAACTGATCTCCGATATCCGGACACGCGCGCTCGAGCTGAAGAAACAGGGTGTCCCGGCGGCGGACGCCGGGCGTCGCGTCACCGAAGAGCTGAAGACCAAACACCCCGACTGGCCGAACACCAACGCGGGCGGGTTCGTCAACAGTGTTTACGCGGAACAGTAGACCGGGCGCTTACTGCAGCTTGATGCCGGCCTTGCCGGCCGAGCCTTCGTAAACCAGTTCCACTTCGTGGATGCCCTTCGCCTGACCGGAGTACTTAAAAAAGAGCAGCCCCGCTACGGGAAGCGCGCGATCTCCTTCGGGCAACGTGGCGGCGCCCACCTGCTGGCGCATGGCGCGCTCCATCTCCGGCGGAATGTGGACGGGAGCGGGCGTAGAGCCGAGGCCGTCCTGATCGCCACCACCGGTGTTGAGGCCCCCACGCGATTTCTGCTTTTCCTTTTGGTCGGGCGGCGTCCAGGAAGGATCGCGGAGATTGCGGGAGAGCGCGGAAAATCCCTCGGAAGGAGTTGGCGACTTTTTGCCGTTGATGCGAATCGAAAAATCCGCGGCGGAAATGGTGGCATGAGCGCCCGGCGCTCCGAAAACGCCGACCTCCACTGTGACGTAATCGTCGGCGGTAAGCGTGGATTCAAGAGTGGGTATATCGTGGCTGTCGAAATCGGCGCCGATGGTCAGCGCGCCCGCTTTGCCGTGCCCCATGTATTCGGTGGCGCTGCCACGCGGGGGAATTCCTTTGGTTGTGCGCGGTGAAGGCGCCTCGGGCGCCGGGGCTGTCTGCGCGCCGAGCGTGGCGCACAACGCCACGACCGCCCCACAGAGGGAAAATCGAAGAGAAAACTGCATTTCAGTCAACAGTCTATCGTAATCGAGCCGAAAAGGAGTCACATTGGAACCACGGATTGAATATCAGAAAACTCTCCCGCCCGAAGCGTTGCGCGCGTTTTATCAGGTGGAGCACGCTGTCCGCAACAGTGGCCTTGACCCGAAACTACTGCATCTCATTAAGATGCGGGCGTCACAGATCAATGGATGCGCGTTTTGCCTCGACATGCACAGCAAAGATGCGCGGCTGGCGGGCGAGACCGAGCAGCGGCTCTACGCGCTGAACGCCTGGCGTGAAACCCCTTTTTACACGGATCGCGAACGGGCTGCGCTCGAATGGGCTGAAGCCGTGACGCTCATCTCGCGCGATCAGGCGCCGGATAACCTGTACGAAAAAACTCGGCAGTTCTTCAACGAAAGCGAATTCGCCGCGCTGACGCTCGCGGTTGTGATGATCAACAACTGGAACCGGATTGCCATCTCGTTCCGCAGCGTGCCAGGGTCGTATGAGCCTCCGGCCGCAGCGAAGAAAAGCCAGGCATAACCTCCTCGGTCGGTCTGGCGCCTTTTCATGCGCGGGAGAGGTTACATGGCTTCCTTGAAGCCCGCTCGGATCAACCACCAGTTGGCCGGAAACGCGGTTGCGAACCCAACAACCATCGCGATCTGCATTGAAAACCAGTAAACAATCCGCGTTGGCTCGGGGCGGGGATAAAAAAGGAATTCACTGGAGAAGGCCATCCACCCGAACATTCCCACTTCGAAGGCGACGAGAGAGATCGTATCCGCTTTGATGGCAGCTTTGATGCCCTGCCATCCGGATAGATTCCGCATGGGTGCGATCGCGAAGTACTGAAAGACAATTCCGAGAATGTAAGCCAGCAAAAAATCCGCGCAATAGTCGGCCCAGAGAATGGACCCGGCGACCGTCAGGCCGGTGAAGAATATAATCCACTCTCCTGCGAAGTCCCCGAGCGTACAGCCCGCCCCGCAATGGCTGGACCCGACAAACACTTTCTGCCAGAACGGACCCTGCTTCGAACGTCCCTCCTGCCCGGGAGAGGCGCCTCTCCCGAATGTGAGGTAGGCCCACAAGGCGATTGGCCCGAAATACAGACCGGTGATGGGCCAGACAAGATTCATGATCGGCATTTTCTGCGGGCGGCCCCGCAGGATGTCGATCCCGATTGCCAATGCCGAGATGCTCGCAAGCAGAATAGAGGCCCACGCCAGCAATTGCAGCCAGAAAGGTACATTGTCAGAATTGATCAAACGAGACTCCGGGGGCCTGCCACGCCACGGAAAATCCACAAACAGATCTGGCGCCGTTGTGGTGGACTTCCCGTCTCGCCACTCCCGGCGACTGAGCTTTCACGGTCGCGGACAGCCGAGCCCGCAACTATGGCAAAGTTTGCCGGAGCCTAACCGACTGCAGGAACGACCGGACAACCGCTGCAAAGCGATCCGGTTGATCATACGGAAGCCCGTGGCCGGCCTCCTGTATTTGTTCGACCTGAAGCCGCGGATTCAGATCCTGGAGTTCGCGTGCGGTCTCCGGCGAGATAACGCCGCGCTCCGCGATCACCAGCAGGATGGGAACGTCAATCGCGCTGATCAACGCGCGATATTCCGGGTTTGGCGGCGTGAGAACGTCAAAGGCCTGTATTCGGGTTGCGAGCCTCGCCTCCGCCAGGAGTTCGATGATCTCTGGCGAACGATGTGGATGCCGCGCCCGTAGCTGAGCCACCAGACTGCTCTTAGTGGAATTGAGAAGCCGACGGTGCTGCTCGCGGACGTCGCTCTCGTAAACTTCACGCTGACGCTCAGGGCTGAGGAACGTGGGGTCGACCAGGATGAGGCCGCGAACGTCTGCTGCCCGTTGATTCGCTGCCACGGCCGCAGTCATGCCTCCCATCGAATGGCCTGACAAAACCGGACCCACGAGCCCCAGTCCCTGGATTAGTCCGGCGACGTCGCCCGCGAAATCCTCATATCGATAGCCCTCAAGCCGTGTACTCGAACTCCCGTGCCCTCGCGCGTCCGGCATCACGACGTCGTATTCATGCTCAAGAGCGCGCGCCAAAGGAATCCAGCAGGCGCCGCTGCCCGTCAGTCCATGGAGCAGCACCAACGGAGGCTTATCCCCGCCGGTTCTCCAATAGTGAATATGGATGCCGTTTGCTTTGCAGACTTCGCTGGTCCAGGTTGTCATTCCCGCGTGACAGTCTACCGCTTGCTCCTGCGCCCACCCAGCAGAGATGCGAGGAGAATCCCTCCGGCAAACGCCGCGCCGAGCATCATCATCGGATTGTTCCGGAACTGCCGTCTCCAGTCCGCAACTGACTTCACCTTCTGCTCCAGCTCCTGGAGATTGGCGCCGAGTTCGTCGCGAGTATTCTCGATGTGCGCTTCTATTTGATCTGTTGTTTGGTCCACTCGACGTTCTCCTTCACGGTCTCTACAGTACGTTCGGGCGTGGGGTGAATCTGCCGGAGGCGCGTTCTCCCCACCATGAGCGTCGCACCTGCGGCAATTGCGAGCGTCGCACCGACAATCAGCGCCGCGGTCCACGCAGGCATGACCAGTGCCAAAGCAAAGACCACGGTGAGCAGCAGAAAGAGAACGGCGAAAAGCGCTATTGCCGCGCCCGTGCCCAGCATCGCCGCTGAGGACTTCGCCTTGACCGCCTCCTCCCGAATCTCCGTTTTCGCGAGGCGGACCTCCGAACGTACGATCTCCTGCATGTTTCGAACGATGTCCTGGAAGACATCTGAAAAAGTTCGCTCTGCCTGCATATAACAATCCTTCGTTATCTAGTTGTTGCCGCGGAACACCCGCCCCACCAGGAAGCCGGCCAGCGCGGCGACCAACAGAGACGGCACTGGATTCTTCTTCACGAGTGCTTCTACATCGGCCATCATCCGTGTGGCGTCATGCTCGCGAATATATTCCGCGGAAGCGCCGAGCTTGTCGGCAGCCGTGTGAGTGAGACGCGCAACCTTCTCGCCGCCCGGCAAACTCTCCGCATTCTCGTGAAGCGCCGACGCGGCTTTGTCGATGCCATCCGCGGCCGCATCATGATTCTTTTCGATCGCATCGACAGCGGCGCCGCCCATGTCAGATGCCTTGTCCCTTATCTCACGGGTGGTATCAGATACCTGCTCGCTTACAGTCGAAGCCGCCGCTTCGACGTCGTCATTGAAAGAGGTGGTGTTGCCTTGCATAGTGTGTTCCTGCGAATGGCGCAGCACGTGCCGGGCCAGCGGCATCGAGCAAGATATGAATCACCTCTGGACTCTGCTCAAGACAACATTTAATGCGTGGAACGATCACGAAGCGCCGCGTCTCGGAGCCGCACTCGCATTCTATGCAGTGCTGTCCCTCGCGCCCCTCGTCATTCTGGCGATCGCGATTCTGGGACTGTTTTTCTCACAAGGCGCAGCCCGGGATGAGTTGCTTACTCAGGTGCGGAACATAACCGGCTTCCAGACCGCGGAAGCCGTGAGAGCCATGATCGAACACGGACAAAAATCGGGGTCGGGCGCCGTGGGCTCCATCATCGGCCTGATCACTCTGCTCTTCGGCGCTTCCGGAATTTTCGGCGAACTCCACTCGGCTCTCAACAAAATGGAAAACGTGAATGCCGATACGCAGGGCCTGGGGGCGACGATTCGGGACCGCATCTTCTCTTTCGGGATGGTGCTGGCCGCCGGATTTCTTCTGCTCCTCTCGATGATGGCCAGCTCTGCAATGGAAGCGCTGGGCAGATCCTCCCAGGGATTACCCCTGCCAGCATTCGCGCTTCAAACCATGGACGTGGCGATTTCATTCGGGGTCGCAACCGCGCTGTTTGCCCTGATTTTCCGGTATGTACCGGCAAAGCGTCTCGCATGGCGCACCGTCTGGATCGGCGGCGCTATGACAGCGCTCCTTTTTACGATCGGCAAGTTCCTGATCGGACTTTATCTGGGAAAGGCTGCGGTGGGTTCGGCTTATGGGGCGGCCGGCTCACTGGTTGCGGTGACGGTCTGGGTCTATTATTCCTCGATGATCTTCCTGTTCGGCGCGGAGTTCACCTATGTGCTCGCATCGGGCGCGCCCAGAGACCGGCCAGCCTGATCGCGTATATTGGCGGAGGACCCATTTTATGCAGAATCGCCGATCTTTTGTCGCCACCACGGCCGGCATGACGCTATTAGCCGGAAGCCGAAATGCCGCGGCGGCGCCATCGCAAGCGGCGGCCTGGAATGAAGTCCCGAAGATCCTCGCGCGTATCAAGCCTCCGGTTTTTCAGAAACGCGATTTCGAGATCACGAAGTACGGCGCGAAGCCCGGCGAAGCGAACGATTCGAGTGAAGCGATCGCCAAAGCGATCGACGCCTGCAACCAGGCGGGCGGCGGACGCGTCGTGGTGCCGGCCGGCGACTTCTATACGGGCGCCGTGCACCTCAAGAGCAATGTCAACCTCTATCTTCCGAAGGGCGCGACGCTGAAGTTTATCCCCGATCCGAAGAAGTACCTTCCGCTGGTCTTTACGCGCTTCGAAGGCACGGAGTTGATGAACTACTCGCCGTTCATCTACGCCATCGATCAGGAAAACCTCGGCGTTTCAGGCGAAGGCACGCTCGACGGGCAGTGCAGCCGCGAAAACTGGTGGTCGTGGACGACCCAGAAGCCCTGGGGCAAACCGGCGGACAAGCCGATGGAGAACAGCCGCGCCATCCTCGGCGACATGGGAGAGCGCGACGTGCCCGTGAAAGACCGCATCTTCGGCGAAGGCCATTACCTGCGCCCGGTTTTCATCCAGCCCACGCGCTGCAAAAATATCGTGATTGAAGGCGTTACCATCCACAACTCGCCGATGTGGGAAGTGAGTCCGCTCTACTGCACCAACATCACGGTGCGGAATCTGAAGATCGACAGCCACGGCCCCAATAATGACGGCTGCGATCCCGATTCCTGCAAAGACTTCCTGATTGAAAACTGCACGTTCAGCACGGGCGACGATTGCATCGCGATCAAATCCGGCCGCAATCGCGACGGCCGGCGCGTTGCGATGGCGACCGAAAACGTAATCATCCGCAATTGCGATATGGAAGATGGCCACGGGGGCCTGACGCTCGGCAGCGAAGTTTCGGGCGGCGTGCGCAATGTGTTTGTCGAGAACTGCCGGCTGAACAGCCCGCACCTCAATGAAGCGTTCCGGTTCAAATCGAACGCGATGCGCGGCGGAACGGTTGAGAACGCGTACTTCCGCAACATCACGATCGGCGAAGTCGCCGACGCGATCGTACAGGTGGACCTGCTTTATCAGGAAGGCGCGAAAGGTCCGGAGCATCCGATCGTTCGCAACATCGATATCCGGGACGTAACCAGCAAAAAATCGAAATACGCGCTGCAACTGCGGGCATTCCCGGGCTCACAGGTCAGCGACATCCATCTGGAACGCTGCGACCTGCAGAACGTGGCGATGGATGACGTGGTGCAGAATGTTCAGAATCTGACCCTCACGGATGTGAAGGTCAACGGCAAGACCCGGGCATAAGGAGACAAATGAAGGACGCAAAGAGGAAGTGGATTGTGGCTGGCGCGGTGGGTTCTCTCGCGCTTGCCGTGGGAATGGCGTACGCGCAGCGGCCGGCCGGATTTTCCGGACGCGGAGGACGCGGCGGGTTCGGTCGCGGTGGACGCGGTCCGGCCCCTGCGATTTTCACGGCTGTCGACGCTGATAAAGATGGCTCGATCACGCGCGCGGAACTGAAGGGCGCGTTCGATTCGTGGTTCACGGCGGCCGACACGAAGAAATCCGGTGCGGTAACCGAAGATCAGCTTCTGAAGGCTCTCGAAGTACCGATGCCTGCCCAGGCCATCGTGAACGCCTTCGACACGTGGGGCAATTCGATTCCGTTTTCTGCGGCGCAGAATGACGTCGATGGCATGATGGCGGCGCTGCCCACCGACCCCGGCGCGAAACCGGCGAAGGCTCGCAAGGTTCTGGTGTTCGCGCACACCGGTCCAGGCGGCTGGGTGCACGGCTCGATTCCGCTCACCGCGAAGACCGTGGAAGCGCTGGGCAACAAGGGCGGCCTCTGGTCCACCACTATCAGCTACAGCCTCAACGACATCACGGCGGCGAACCTGAAGCAGTATGACGCGATCTTCCTCGACAGCACGACCGCGTGCTTCCTTGATGACGCCGACGCGAAAGCCACCGCGGCGCGTCGCAAGGCGTTCCTGGATTTCGTGCGCAATGGCAAAGGCATCGCCGGTATTCACGCGGCCAGCGATTCTTATCACTGGAACTGCACCGCGGCCAGCGAGGCGGCCGCCACAACGCCGCAGCCCGACGCCGCGCACGTTCTGGCCGCGCAGTTCGTGGCGCAGGGCGACACGAATCACGATGGCAAGGTGAGCCGCCAGGAACTGGCGACCCTCGCCGACAACTGGTACGACAAGCTTGACAGGGACAAGAGCGGCAAACTCAGCGAGACTGATTTCGCGATGCGGCTGAATCCCGGTGTTCTGCCCAATCCGGCACGCGCGCAGCAGCCCTCGGCGGAAGCGGCCGAGCAGCAGTGGCCCGAAGTCAACAAGCTGATCGGCGGGTTC
Source organism: Bryobacteraceae bacterium (assembly GCA_036500405.1). GTDB lineage: Bacteria > Acidobacteriota > Terriglobia > Bryobacterales > Bryobacteraceae > BOG-234. The sequence goes on along the minus strand of DASYCD010000114.1, from coordinate 3,612 downwards.
TTTAAGTTCCACTGGCCCGATCCGCAGCTCATCACGGTGAAGATTGACGATCCGAAGAGCCCATTGACCGCGATGTTCCACGGCCAGGAGTTCGAAATTCACGATGAGACGTATACGTTCAACCAGGATTCGTTCTCGCGGAAGAATGTCCACGTTCTCACGAGCATCGATTACGACAAGATGAGCGATGCGGACAAGGCGAAGGAGTCGCACCCACGAACCGATCATGATTATGCCCTCAGCTACATCCGGCGCGAAGGCAAGGGCCGCGTGTTCTACGAAGGCCACGGCCACAGCGCGCGCGTTTACGCGATGACGCCGATGCTGGAACACATCCGCGCGGGCATCCAGTACGCGCTCGGGGATCTGAAGGCGGATGACAGCCCGTCAGTCAAATAACCCGGCGGCAAGCTGAAAACAGAGGGGTGGAGGCTTCGGCCTTCACCCCATTTTTATTGCTCCCCCTCCTGCATGAGCTGCCATCCGTACGGGCTTCACATCCGCCGCCCGGAATAAACATCCGACTGTCGCGGCATCTCTTGCCTATACCGCGCAGGGCGGCGCACAGACGGCAGGTGCGGCGCTGGTTTCGAACGTGGCGCCTGCCGTCTTCGCGGCCAATCAGAACGGAACCGGAGCAGCAGTGGCGCAGTTTTTCCGCGTCACTCCGCATAACAAGGTCACCGTGACGGATACCTTCGCCGGCAGCAGCGGCGCTTACGTTACCAGCCCTTACACCCTCGGCCCGTCTACGGACAAGGTCTATCTGATTCTCTACGCAACCGGTATTCGGCGGCACTCGCTGAATCCTGTGCAATCCACGGTGGGTGGCGCCAAAGTGCCTGTCCTCTATGCAGGGACGGTAGCGGGTTTTGCGGGGCTGGACCAGATCAACATCGGTCCGCTTCCATCCACTCTGGCGGGAACCGGCAAGGGCGATATCGCGGTGCAACTCACCGTGGATGCCATTACGGCAAACGCGGTTACGGTGAACATTCAGTAAGGCCCGGCGCAAAGGAAACCAGAAAATGAAGCTCGACAAACTGAAAGCCACGTTACCTGACAGAAGAGGTTTTGCAAAAACGCTGGGGATGGCCAGCGTGGGCCTGGGGCGTTCCTCGCGAATGTCGACACGTTCGTGGAAGGTTCCACGCTTGCCAATACCGCCGATCAAATTGCATCCGACGAGCGCACGCACGTCACGCTGCTGCGCACTCTCCTCACGGGTTTGGCTATTCAGCCGATCGCGAAGCCCGTGATCAATCTGAATGCTCTCTCTACGGGCTTCGAAAGTCAGGAAGCATTCGTGACGCTTGCGCGCGCTTTTGAAGACACCGGGGTTTCCGCTTATGGAGGCGCCGCGCCACTGATCTCGGATAAGACGATCCTGGGTTATGCGGCGCGCATCCTCGCAACTGAAGCCGAGCACACCGGCAATCTTCGCCTGGGCGCTTCGCTCTATCAGGCCCCGGGCTTCTCGCTCGATGCTCTTGATACGCCGCCACCTCCCGGAGGGACCAACTTTATTTCCGGCAGCGGCGGTTTGACGGCGGTTCGAACCCCAGGGCAGGTGCTGTCGATCGTATTCGGCGGCCCGAATCTGAGCTCCGGCGCCTTTTTCCCGTCCGGCGTGAACGGGAGGATTAACGCTTCATCCACTACTTAGCAACTGATCTCCGTGCCGGGCTTTGAGCGGGTGGGAGCTTTCGCCCTCACCCCGTTTCTATTGGCGCAAAACCGGTTCCACAGTGCGATAGACTATTGCACGGCACAGGAGAAAACATGAAGCCAACAGGACTTTCCATGAGGACATTAATCACGGCGGGCGCGGTGGGTTCGCTCGCGCTGGCCGTGGGAATGGTGTACGCGCAGGCGCCTGGAGCGTCGGGACGCGGCGGGCGCGGTGGTGGTGGCGGACGCGGAGCCGGTGCTCCGATGGCGGCTGCGGTCGATACGAACAACAACGATGCCGTAACGCGCGATGAGCTGAAATCGGCCTTCGATGCCTGGTACACCGCGGCGGATAAGACGAAATCCAACGGGATCACGCAGTTCCAGCTTCAGGTGGCGCTCACGCCCGTCTTCAATCAGGCGAAGCCCGAAGACGTGTCGGCCATGGAAACCGCGCTGCCCTCTTCGCCTGCCGCGAAGCCCACGAAGGCGCATAAAGTTCTGGTGTTCGGCAATGCGGCTGGGTTTATCCACTCCTCGATTCCGCTGGCGGCGAAGACGGTGGAAGAGTTGGGCAAGAAGGGCAACCTCTGGACAACGACGATTTCCTATGACCCGGCCGATATCACCGCGGCCAATCTGAAGCAGTATGACCTGATTTTCCTCGACAGCACCACCGGCTGCTTCCTCGACGATCCGAAGGATGCGGCGGCAACCGCGGCGCGGCGCAAGGCGTTCATGGATTTCGTGAACGACGGCAAGGGCATCGCGGGCATCCACGCGGCCAGCGATTCGTATCACACCGATTGCTCGCATGTTGGCGGAGCGGGTGGCAGCGCGAATCCGGTGACGGCGTCGACTCTGATCCTGACGCAGGGCGACACGAATGGCGACCAGAAACTGAGCCGCCAGGAAATCGACGCGCTGGCGGCGACCTGGTTCGACAAGCTCGATACGGCGAAGGCCGGAACGATCAGCCGGGAAGATTTCGCGACGCGCTTCAACGCTTCGATTTCGCCGGCTCCGGCGGGTGGCGGTGGCTTCGGCGGACGCGGACGTTCGGGCGGCGGCAGAGGCCGGGCCGAAACTACGGCTTCGACGGAGAAGCGCGTGCCGCAGGGGCAGACGCCTCCCGGTACGGTTCTCGACTGGCCGGAATTCAACAAGCTGATCGGCGGCTACTTCAAATTCCATTGGGTGTATCCGCAGCTGATCACGGTGAAAATCGACGATCCGAAGAGCCCGCTGACCGCGATGTTCCATGGCCAGGAGTTCGAGATCCACGACGAGACCTATACGTTCGCGCAGGATTCGTTCTCGCGGAAGAACGTTCATATGCTGACCAGCATCGATTATTCGAAGATGAGCGAGGCGGATAAGGACAAGGAACCCGTCGCCACTGGCCGTACCGATGGCGACTATGCGCTGAGCTATATCCATAGGCAGGGCAAAGGCCGCGTGTTCTATGAAGCGCACGGGCATGCCGAGCAGATCTACGCGATGACGCCGATGCTGGAGCACGTCCGCGCGGGCATTCAGTATGCGCTGGGCGATCTGAAGGCGGACGACAGCCCGTCGCAGAAGTAACGTTCGGTCCGGTTGTAATCGAAAAGAGGCGGAGGCGGGATTCAGTCCCGTTTCCGCCTTGTGTTTTTTTGCGATCACAAGAGGCAGTTGCAAAATCAGGGATGTGGAAGCTGTTGTAAACAGGGGCCAGTGCGGTTAACCTGGCTATATGCTGCTCACGCTTCGCCAGCAACTCAGCCGCTTCAGCCACATTCTGCAAAGCGAGTTATTTCGCGTTCTGGAATCGGAGCTGGGAGAATTGAACGAAGCGGGTCGCCGTCTGGTGGCAGCGCTCGAACTGATTCCGCTGAGCCGCTTCATTCCGTCATCGCAGGGTTGGAACGGCAGGCCTCCGCGGGATCGCAATACGATTGC
>DASYCD010000113.1:0-15150 GCA_036500405.1 Bryobacteraceae bacterium | reverse complement strand
TCTCCGTCACTCTCCGTCCCACCACCGATTCCGATATCAAAATGGAACTCTGGCTCCCCGCCGCCGCCGATTGGAACGGTAAATACGAAGCCAACGGCAACGGCGGCTGGACCGGCTCCATCAGCGCCACCACTCTCGCCGCAGGCCTCCGCCGTGGTTATGCCGCCTCCATGAGCGACCTCGGCCACGAAGGCGGCAGCGCCGAATTCGCTGTCGGCCACCCCGAAAAATTAATCGACTACGGCTACCGCGCCGCCCACGAAATGACCGTCGCCTCGAAGGCGATCGTCGCAGCCTTCTACACACGCGCCCCGAAATATTCGTACTGGACCGGCTGCTCCGCAGGCGGACGTTCCGCAATGATGGAAGCCCAGCGCTACCCCAATGATTTCGACGGCATCGTCGCCGGCGCCCCCGGCCTCAACTGGACCGGCCGCGCCACACAGGCCATGTGGATCGAACAGGCCGCCCACAAGAACGAAGCCAGCTACATCCCGCCCGCGAAATACGCCGTAGTCCACGAAGCCGTCCTCGCCGCCTGCGACGCCAAAGACGGCGCGAAGGACGGCGTTCTCGAAGACCCCACGCGCTGCAAATTCGATCCCCACGAGCTCCTCTGCAAAGGCGCCGATGACGGCAAGTGCCTCACCGCCCCACAGGTCGAAACCGCCCGCGCCATTTACGCAACTGTGATCAATCCCCGCACGAAACAGGTGTTCTCACCTGGCTCCGAACGCGGCAGCGAACTTGGCTGGGCAACTATGGCCGGTCCCAACCCCTTCACCATCGGCTGGGATTATTTCCGCTACGTCGTCTTCAACCAGCCGGAGTGGAAGCCCGGCCATCTGGATTTTGACGCCGACATGCAACGCGCCGCCGCGAACGACCACACCCTGAACGCCATGGATCCGAATCTCCGGCAATTCCTCTCGCACGGCAAGCTGATCCAATATCACGGCTGGGCCGATCCACAAATTGCGCCCTCCAACAGTACGAACTACTACCAGAGCGTCGTCAAAGAAATGGGCGGCGCCGCGAAGATCAACGGCGAATACCGCCTCTTCATGGTTCCGGGCATGGCGCACTGCGGCGGCGGCGATGGCGTTTCCACTTTCGACATGATCTCCGCGCTCGAACAGTGGGTCGAAGCCGGCAAAGCCCCCGACCAGATCCCGGCCTCCCGCGTCCGCAACGGAAAAGCGGACCGCACCCGCCCGCTCTGCCCGTATCCGCAGCTCGCCACATATAAGGGAACCGGCAGCATCGACGATGCCGCAAATTTCACTTGCAAGTAGCCGGTTGACATGCCAGGCTGACATGCCAGGCGCTTCAAGCCGCCGGAAATCTGATAAACTGCGGGCTGTGCGAACCTGGCGCGTGCTAACTCAGCGTGTATTCGCGGGCTCCGCCCTTGCCGCTCTCTGCATCCCGGCGGGCATTCCGCAACAAACCGCTCAACCTCAAACCGCTTTCACCAATCAGTACTGCGTCGGCTGCCATAACGACAAAATGCAGACCGCCGGCCTCTCCCTGCAGGCCATCAATACAAAAGATGTCGGCGAGCACGCCGCCACCTGGGAAAAGGTGATCAAAAAACTCGACGCGCGCCAGATGCCGCCCGCCGGATTGCCGCGTCCCGATGAAAAAGGCTATAACGCCATCATCGCGTCGCTCGAGAACTCGATCGACCGTGAAGCCGCCGCCCACCCCAATCCGGGCCGGACCGACACCTTCCGCCGGATGAATCGCACCGAATACCATAACGCGATTCGCGACTTGCTCGCCCTCGACGTCGATGTTTCCTCGCTGCTCCCTGCTGACGATTCGAGCCACGGCTTCGACAACGTGACCGTCGGCGAGCTCTCGCCAACTCTCCTCGAACGCTACCTCGCCGCTGCAAAGAAAATCAGCCGTCTCGCCATCGGCAGCCCCGTGCATTCGCCCGGCGGCGACACCGTCACGCTCCCGCCGGATCTCACCCAGGAAAGCCATTTCGATAGCCTCCCGTTCGGCACCCGCGGCGGCACGCTCGTCCACTACAACTTCCCGGAAGACGGCGAATACGAAATCCGCCTCCGCCTCACGCGCGACCGCAATGAAGACGTGGAAGGCCTGCATGGCGAGCATCAGGTCGAAATCACTCTCGACGACCAGCGCATCCAGGTTTTCACCGTGAAGCCGCCAGCTCGCGGGCAGGATCACAGCAAGGTCGATGCCGACCTTCATGTGCGCATTCCCGTCAAGGCCGGTGAGCACAATCTGGCGGCGGACTTTGTCAAGAAGCCGACAGCGCTGCTCGAAACGGTACGCCAGCCCTACGAAGCGCACTTTAATATGGATCGCCACCCGCGCATCCAGCCCGCGCTTTACTCGATCGCGGTGACTGGTCCGTACGACCCAACCGGCCCCGGCCAGAGCCAGAGCCGCGCCAAAATCTTCGTCTGCCACCCTTCGAAGGGCTCCGATGAAGCCGGCTGCGCGCACCGCATCGTTTCCACCCTCGCCCGCCGCGCCTGGCGCAGGCAGGTGACGGAAGCCGATCTCCAGACGCCGCTGAAGTTCTACGAAGACGCGAAGAAAGACGGCGGTTTCGAAGACGGCATCGAGATGGCCCTCCGCGCGGTTCTGGTAAGCCCCGAGTTTATCTTCCGCATCGAACAGGACCCGCCCAAAGTCGCGCCTGGCACGGCCTATCACATCAGCGACGCGGAACTCGCCTCGCGCCTCTCGTTTTTTCTCTGGAGCAGCATTCCGGATGACGAACTCCTCGATGTAGCCGTGAAAAACACGCTCCACCAGCCCGCGGTTCTCGAGCGCGAAGTCCGCCGCATGCTGGCCGATCCGCGCTCCGAATCGATGGTCACGAATTTCGCCGATCAGTGGCTCTATCTGCGAAATCTCGACGCCGTCACCCCGGACGCCCGCCTCTTCCCCGATTTCGACGACAATCTGCGCCAGTCCTTCCGCAACGAAACCGAGATGTTCTTCCAGAGCATCATGCGGGAAGATCGCAGCGTTCTCGATCTGCTGACCGCCAACTACACGTTCCTCAACGAACGTCTCGCGAAGCACTACGGAATTCCCAACGTCTACGGCAGCCGCTTCCGGCGCTACACTTTCTCGCCCAATGATCATCGCGGCGGCCTGCTCAGCCAGGGCAGCATCCTTACTGTGACTTCCTACGCGACCCGCACCTCGCCGGTGATTCGCGGCAAGTGGGTGCTGACGAATATCCTCGGAACGCCCCCGCCCCCGCCGCCGCCGAACGTCCCCAAGCTTCAGGAAAATGCCGAAGGCAAGATCCCGCAGTCCATCCGCGAGCGTATGGCGAAACATCGCGCGCAGGAGCCCTGCGCGAGCTGCCACAAGCTGATGGACCCGATCGGTTTCTCGCTCGAAAATTATGACGCCATCGGCCGCTGGCGCACCGAAGACTCCGGCGCCGCGGTGGATGCTTCCGGCAACCTGCCCGGCGGCCCCACGTTCGATGGCATCGAAGGTCTCCGGAAGGCGCTGCTCAGCCATCCCGATATGTTTGTCTCCACCACCGCCGAAAAGCTCATGACCTATGCGCTGGGCCGCGGCGTGGAAGTCTACGATCAGCCCGCAATTCGCAGCGTGCTGAACGGCGCGCGCGCCGGCAATTACAGTTTCTCGTCGCTTGTTTTGGGAATCGTCAACAGTACTCCGTTTCAAATGAGGAGGTCGCAATGATCGTCACGAAAAAATCTCTGTCCCGCCGCGCGGTGCTGCGGGGCGCCGGCGCAGCGCTCGCGCTGCCGCTTCTCGATGCCATGATCCCGTCGCTCACGCGGGGCGCTACAACGGCGGTTCCCGTGCGTCGCCTGGGTTTCGTCTACATCCCCATGGGCAGCGTGATCGCGAAATGGACGCCCGCGCAGACGGGCCGCATCACGGAGCTGTCTCCCACGCTCCAGCCGCTCACCCCGTTCCTCGACCAGTTGACGGTCATCAGCCACCTCGAAAACAAGAACGCCTATTCGCCGGGCAATCACGCCACCGCAAACTCCGGTTATCTCAGCGCCGCCAGGGCGAAGATGACCGAAGGCTCCGACTACTATCTCGGCACCACGGTCGATCAGATCGCAGCCCAGCAGATGGGTAAGGATAGCCGTCTGCCTTCGCTCGAGCTCGCCATGGATCTGCTGACCACGGTCGGTAACTGCGATAACGGCTTCGCCTGCGTTTATCAAAACAATCTCTCGTGGTCTTCGCCGACCTCGCCGCTGCCCGCCGAAGCGCATCCGCGCGTCGTCTTCGAGCGTCTGTTTGGCGATGGCGGCTCAAACGCGGACCGTATGGCCGAGTTGCGCCGCAACGCCAGCCTGCTCGACTGGATGAACGACGACATCGCGAAGCTGCAGAAGCGCCTCGGACCTGCCGACCGCGCCCGTGTCGACAACTATCTGACTTCCGTCCGCGAAGTGGAGCGCCGCATCCAGAAGGCCGAACAGCAGACCACCGACACCGCGCTGCCTGATCTCGAGCGGCCGGCCGGCGTGCCCGCCGATTACGGCGATCACGCAAAGCTGATGTTCGATCTCCAGACGCTTGCCCTGCAGGGCGACGTCACTCGCGTCATCACGTTCCAGCTCGCGCGCGAGACCAGCACCCGCACCTATCCGCAAATCGGCGTGCCCGATCCGCACCATCCGCTCTCGCACCACTCGAACGATCCCGTCAAGCTCGAAAAGCTGGCGAAGATCAACCAGTATCACGTGTCGCTGTTCGCCTATTACCTGGACAAGCTGAGGTCTACGCCTGATGGCGATGGCAACCTGCTCGATCATTCGCTCGTGATGCTCGGCAGCGGCATGGGCAATCCGGATGTGCACGATCACATCGATCTCCCGGTCGCGGTCGCGGGCGGCGCGGCTGGCCACATGAAGGGCGCGCGGCATATCAAATACGATAATCCGATGCCGCTCGCGAACGTGCACCTCAGCCTGCTGGATCGCGCCGGTGTCCACCTCGATTCGTTCGCGGACAGCAACGGCAAGATCGTCGATCTGGCAGCCCCCGCCGCGTTATAGGAGCGCTATATGAAATTCGTCCTTGCGCTGACGCTGACGAGCGCTCTGTTCGCATCCAGTCTGGATACGCGCCTCGTCGATGCGGAGAAAAAGGCCGACAAGAGCACCGTTCAGGAGCTTCTATCGAGCCATGCCGATGTCAATGCGCCGCAACCGGATGGCGCCACCGCGCTCCACTGGGCCGCATATTGGGATGATCTGGATACCGCAAAAGCGCTGCTCGCTGCAGGCGCGGATCCAAATGCGAAGAATCGCTACGGCGTAACCCCGCTATCGCTCGCCTGCACCAACGGCAGCGCGCCGATGGTCGATCTTCTCCTGAATTCGAAGGCCGATGTGAACCTCGCACTGCCCGGTGGCGAAACCCCGTTGATGACCGCCGCGCGTACCGGCAAAGCTGATGCCGTCAAGCTGCTGCTGACGCACGGCGCGGACGTCAACGCGAAAGATACCGACCATCTCCAGACCGCCCTCATGTGGGCCTCGGCCGAAGGCAATGTCGCGACGATTGAAATGCTGCATGAATTCGGCGCGGACCTTCACGCTGTCTCGAAAGGCGGCTTCAGCGCGCTGCTGTTCGCCACGCGCGAAGGCAAAAAGGACGCCGTCAGTACGCTGATCAAGGAAGGCGCGAGCCCGAACGAAACGATTCAGAAGCCGGGCAAGCAGGCGGGTACCAGCGCGCTGGTTTTGGCGGCCACGAACGCGCACTACGAGCTCGCTTCCACGCTTCTCGATGCCGGCGCCGACCCGAACGCCGCCGAACAGGGCTGGACAGCGCTCCACGCCATCACCTGGGTTCGCCAACCGGGTTACGCCAGCAACGATCCGGCGCCCGAAGGCTCGGGCAACATGACGAGCATCGAATTCGTGAAGAAGCTCGCCGCTAAGGGCGCGAATCTCAACGCGAAGATGACCATCCGGACCAGCGTGGGTCTGAGTAGCCTGAATACGTCCGGAGCCACGCCGTTCCTCCTCGCTGCCCGCACCGGCGATGCCGAGCTGATGCGTCTCCTCGCGAAGCTGGGCGCCGATCCGCTGATCCCGAACGTTGACGGAACCACCCCGCTCATGGTCGCGGCGGGCGTTGGCACGCGCTCACCAGGCGAAGACGCCGGGACCGACGAAGAAGTTCTCGAAGCCGTGAAAGTCGCAATCGAACTTGGAAATGACGTGAATGCCGTCGACAGGCACGGCGACACAGCTGTCCACGGCGCGGCCTACAAGCACGTCCCTGAGGCGGCGCAGTATCTGATCGATCACGGCGCGAAAGTCGAGCTCTACAACAAGAAGGATGACCACGGCTGGACGGCTCTCCGTATCGCGGAAGGCGTGCACCGCGGCATGAACCTCCGTTCGTCGCCCGAAACCGCCGCTGTGATCCGCAAAGCGATGATCGCGGCAGGCGTGGAACCTGTGGTCGATCCGGAAGTAAACATCAGCGGCGCCACCAAGTAAGCGCTACCGCTTAAGCCGCCTTGATCTCAGTCCAGAGCCGGTCGCGATACCGCTGCGCCGCGGACGGCAGCGAAGGCGGCCACACTCCGCGCGCGTACACATCATCCGGCGGATAAAGAATCGGATCTTCCGGCAGCATCTTCTGCGCCGCACCATTGGCGGTCGCAGTATCCGCTACCCGCGCATTCGCCGCCGCCACGGCAGGCCGCAGCAGATAGTCCAGAAACTCATGCGCCAGCTCATACCGCGTACTCTCGCGCAAAACCGAAGCGCAATCGCAGTAAAGCGGATACCCATCCTCCGGATAAACGAACCCCAAATTCGCGCCTGCATGAATCGCCTGCGCCGTCGTGGTCGACCATAACTGCGCCTCCAGCACGTCGCCCGCGACCAACTGATCGCGCACCTCCGCGTTCAGGTACGCGCGCACCAGCGCCTTCTGCCGCATCGCCGCCTCCTTCGCGGCCTGAAGCTGCCGATCGTCGGTCGAATCGAACGGATAACCCAGCTCCAGCAGGCACGCGCCGATCATATCTTCCGGATCGTCCAGCATCGTGATGCGGCCCTTCAGCTTCGGATCCCAGAGCGCGCTCCACTTATGCGGCACCGCCGCCTGCGCGCGGTTGTACGCGATGCCCGTCCCATTCCACATATAAGGAACGCCCCAGCGCAACTCCCGATCCCACGCCGGCGCCTGAAACCGCCGGTCCAGGTTCCCGAGCGACGGCAGCTGCCGATGATCGAGCGGCGCGAGCAGTTGATTGCGAGCCATCGGATCCAGCCGGCTGTGCGTCGGAAACACAACATCCCATCCCGAATTTCCCGTGATCGCCTTCGCCAGCATTTCCTCGTTGCTCTCGTACGTTCCGTACCGCACGCGCACGTCGAAATCCTGCTCAAACCGGTCAATCATCGCGGGATCGATATAGCTCGACCAGTTAAATACATTCAGCCGGGGACGCCGGTCTCGCGTACACGAAGCAGCCGCCCCCGCCGCCAGCAGAAACACGCGCCGGTTCATTGCTCGCGCAGCCTTTCCGCCAGCACGATGAGCGCGCCGAACAGCACCAGGATCAGGGCCGAAACCGCATTCACCATCGGACTCACTCCGCGACGCGCCATCGCATAGATCACCATCGGCAGCGTTTCGGAGTCGACCCCGGCCACAAGGCTCGTGATCACGTAGTCGTCGAACGAAACCACCAGTGCCAGCAGCCCAGCCGCAATCACAGCCGGCAAGATGCCAGGCAGCGTCGCGCGGAAAAACGCCCGCCACGGACCAGCCCCCAAATCCATCGCCGCCTCTTCCAGCGACCGGTCCAGCCCACGCAGCCGCGCCGAAACCACGATCATCACGTACGCAATCGAAAACGCCACGTGCGCAATGATCACCGTGTACATCCCAAGCTGGAGATGTAAAAACCGGAACGCCCACTGGAACAGCGCCAACAGCGAAACGCCGGTCACGATTTCCGGCGTCACGAGCGACAGCAGCATCCCGCCTTCCAGCACCCGCGCCGACCGCTTCCACATCCCGTACGCCGCCATTGTCCCGATCACCGTGGCAAGCACCGACGCCACGATCGCAATGATCACGCTGTTCAGCAGGCCTTCCGCCAGCTGCGGATCGTTCAGCGCCGCGCTGTACCAGTGCAGCGAGAACCCCTCCCACACCGTGAATCGGCCCTTATTGAAGCTGAACACAACCAGCACCGCGAGCGGCACATGCAGAAAGACAAGCGCAAGCGCCGCGTAAATTCCAAGCGCGCGCTTCTTCACAACAGCCCCTTCGTCTCACGGCGCGTCGTGAGCAGCACCAGCAGAACCGCGCTCGCCGCCATGAGCACCAGCGACGCCGCCGAGCCGAACGGCCAATCGCGAGCCGTCGTGAACTGGTTCTGTACCAGGTTGCCGAGCATCACGGACTTCCCGCCACCCAGCAAATCCGGCGTGAGATATGCACCCAAACACGGAATGAAAACCAGCACCGAGCCCGCAATAATGCCGGGCTTCGAGACCGGAATCACCACACGCCACAATGTGCGCCACGGCGGCGCGCCCAAATCCGCCGCGGCTTCCGCCAGCGCCGGGTCGAGCCGCTCGAGCGTCGCATACATCGGCAGTACGAAGAACGGCAGAAAACTGTAAACCAGTCCAAGCAGCACCGCGCCATCGTTATAGAGCAGCGGCAGCGGGCTTTTGATAATGTGCAGCGCCGAAAGAACGGTATTGATGAGGCCGGTATCGCGCAGGATAAAGAGCCACGCATACGTCCGCACCAGAAAACTGGTCCAGAACGGCAGCAGTACCAGCTGCAAATACAAATTCTTCCGCTTGCCCGCGCGCGAAATAAACAGCGCCAGCGGAAATCCCATCGCCACGCAGATGGCGGTCGATAGCCCGGCAATCCACAACGACCGCCACAGAATCGCGAGATACAGGGGATCGGCGAGCCGCGTATAGCTCTCAATCGTCCACGGATGCTCTACGCCACCGTAATCGCCACGCGTAAGAAAACTATACGCGGCAACGATCGCAAGCGGCGCCGCGAAGAACAGCACCATCCAGACCCGCGCCGGCAACAGAAACCAGCTCCGCAGCTTCATTCGAACCGCATCTCGTCCGCGGAGTTCCACCAAAGCCAAACGTTTTCGCCATCCGAGAAGTCGCGCCCGCGCGCCACCTCGGCCACTGCGCTCTCTCCGCTCTCGCAACGCACGTGCACATGCAGCCGATTCCCCAGAAACAAAGTGCTCTCGACCACCGCCCGCCGCGCACCATTCCGCTCCCCATTCAAAGACGGCCGCTCGCGATCCGCATACGTCACCTCCGGACGCACGCCCGTCGCCCCAAACCAGTTCACCGCCCCCAAAAATCCCGCCGCAAACCGCGTCGCCGGACGCAGCCACACCTCCTCCGGCGAAGCAAACTGCTCAATCTGCCCCTGGTTCATCACCGCAAGCTTGTCCGAGAGCGACATCGCCTCTTCCTGATCGTGCGTCACAAGCAGAAACGTGATGCCCGTACGCCGCTGCATGGCCTTCAGCTCCGCGCGCATCTGCTTGCGCAGCTTCGGATCCAGCGCCGCCAGCGGTTCATCGAGCAGCAGCACCTTCGGCTGCAGAACAAGCGACCGAGCCAGCGCCACACGCTGCTTCTCGCCGCCCGAAAGCTGCGCCGGCATCCGCGCGGATTTTTCCGCCAGCTCCACCAGCGCCAGCGCTTCCATTGCACGCTCACGCGCATTTGCCAAACGCCGCTCCCGCAGCCCGAACGCAACATTCTCGACCGCAGTCAAATGCGGAAACAGCGCATAGCTTTGGAAAACGGTACTGACATCGCGCTCCCACGGCCGCAGCGCGGCGATCGAACGCCCATCGAGCGAAATCTCGCCCGCATCCGGCGTCTCAAACCCACCGACCATTCGCAGCGTCGTCGTCTTCCCGCATCCCGAAGGGCCAAGCAGCGAATAAAAGCCACCGCGTTCGAACGTAAGCGAAACGCCATCCACCGCGCGATGCGCGCCGTAGTTCTTCGTCAGCCCCCGCAGCTCAAGCACCGGTTCCATCTATCACGTATCATCGTAGACCGGAACCGGCCACGCCGCAGAGCGGCGTTCTTCAAAAAAGACCCTACGGAGCGACCACCGTGCCATCCGGCGCCCGATCCGTCCCATAAGCCCCGCCGTTGCGCGGCTCCCGAATCGGATACTTCGCCGCCATCTCTTCGTTGATATCGATCCCCAGCCCCGGCCGCTGGCTGCAATACATATAGCCCTTGCGGATCTCCGCCGTCCCTGGCATCATCTCGTGCACCAGCTCCGGGAAATGATTCTCCTCCTGAATCCCGAACGCCGTGCTCGACATATCTACGTGATACGCCGCGAGCTGATTTACCGGATCGTTCTCCCCGCCCTCCTGAAAAGCCGTCTTCACCCCGAACGCCTCGCACAGATTCGCCAGCTTCTTCGCCGGCGTGATCCCGCCAATCGCCGTCACGCGCGTACGAATGAAATTGATCACGCGCTCCGTAATCAACGGATAATACTCCGCCTGATTCGTGAACAGCTCACCCACAGCCTGCGGCGTCGCGCAGATTTGCCGGACCTCCTTGTACCAGGCCACCTGCTCCGGCGCCAGCAAATCCTCCACGAAAAACATGTGAATCGGCTCCATCTTCTTCGCGAACAGCATCGCATTCGCGCCGCTCAAATGCGAATGCACGTCATGGATCAACTTCGGCTCAAAGCCCACTTTCGACCGCACATATTCGAACACCGCCGGAATCGTTTCCACGTACAGATCCTCATCGAACGCCTGACCCTGATACCCGCCCTCGGCGCGATTCCCCTGATTCGCCGGAATAAACCCACCACCGCCGTACCCGCCCTCGCCATACTGCAGCCGGATATGCCGGAAGCCACTCGCAAACGACTTCGCCACGGCATCGGCCGCCTGCTCCTTCGTGCGGCCCTGCACGTGGTCGTAGCACGCCACAGCATCATGCGCCCGCCCGCCGAGCATTTCATAAACAGGCATCCCTGCGCGCTTGCCCTTGATGTCCCACAGCGCCTCGTCCATCGCCGCAATCGCCTTGTTATTGACCGGCCCGCCACGCCAGTAAGTTCGATAATTCGCCGACTGCCACAGATCCTCAATTCGGTCCGGATCTTTGCCGATCAGGAACGGCGCCAGATTCTTTTCAAGCGCGCTGATCACCGCCGCGGTCTGGTAATTGTCATTCGCGGACCCAATCCCATAAAGCCCAGGCTCGCTGGTGATGATCTTGAGAAATACCCAGCGATAATTCCCGCCCGCGCTCGTCGTAATCACCTTCACGTCTTTGATGGTGAGCGGCGGCAGTCCCTTCGTCCGATTGCTGATATCTTGCGCGGCCGCCGTACCAATCAGCGGCGCTGCGGCAAAGCTCTTGAGTAATGTCCTGCGATCCATGGGTCCGACCTCTCCCATCGATCATATTCCTAATCCAGCCGGGGAATATAATGAAGGCCGCAATGACCCGCGTACTCGTTCTTTACGCCCAGCCTTCCAATTCCACCGCATTCGAGCGCTACTATTTCGAGACGCACGTGCCCATCGCTAAAAAGATTCCGGGCCTGCGATCCTATCAGGTCAGCACTCGAAGTCCAGGCGTTATCGCGGGCGACCAGCCGCCCTATCTCGTCGCGGAGCTCTCGTTCGATAACGAAGCCGCCGTCCAGGCCGCGCTTCAATCGCCCGAAGGACAAGCCACCGCCGGCGATCTCGCAAACTTCGCCCGTGCGGGCGTCACGATTCTCACCTACGACGTCAAAGACGTCTGATCTCAGCGGTGCGCGAGCAGCCGGTCATCCTCAACCGGCGCCCGATGGTTCCATTGCCGCCCGCGCAGAACCTTGACGACCGTGCTCCATTTATTAAAGTGCGCCGCCACATTGGAAGGAGCATTCCCAATCGCAACGGCCACATCCTGCAGCGACCCAGCCGTGGTCAGATTCCGCAACTGAAAGCCCAGCCGGTTTCGCTGCCAGATCTCATCGATTTCCTCCGGCGCATAAAACCGCGAAATCGTCGCGCGCTGCGAATGCCATACAACAGAGCCCGGACAGAACAGCGCTTTGAATCCCCGCTTGCGGGCTCGCCATCCCCACTCCACATCCTCCCAATAAAAGGGCTCAAAGGCTTTGACGTCCAGCACCTGCTGCAGCAGCCGCCGCTGAAACATGGACGCCCCGCCGCCGGAATAAAAATGCTCAATCGTGGCGTCGGATTCCGGAATCAGATCGTGGATCGTCGCCAGACCATTCTCCAGAAACAGCCGGGTCAGATTTGTTTCCTCGCGAAAGCGCGTCGAATCTTTCAGCATGATCTGGGACGCAATCGAAAAGACACCGGCGTCGCGGTACGCTCCCGCGGCGAGCAGCGCATCCGGAGCCACCCGCACGTCGCTGTTCAACAGATACACCCAGTCGTAGTGAGCCGCCTGCAGACCAGCCTCAACCGCGCCCCCAAACCCGAGCGCCGCGCGAGAAAAAATCCAGTGAGCGTCCGAATACTTCCGCTCCACATCCTGATACGCTCCGGGCGTGCATCCATTGACCACGATGATGATCTCGATCGGTTCCTGCCACAACCGCGAGGCTTCCCGAAGCGCATCCAGACAAACCAAAAGTTCCGGGATGTTTTCCCGCTCGGGAATAATGACGGAGAGTCCCGGGCCGCAAGCCTTCTGCGCGTTACCAGGTCGCGATTTTCCAGCGAAGCGCTTGAACTTTCGCGCCGTGCGGTCAAACCGGTCGATTGCGGTCATCATGCGCTCAAACTCCGCAGTCTGACGTGTGACCTGAGCCGTATCGACTTCCTGTCTCGCGGCGAGCAGTGAGAGAGCGAACCCAAGATCCCGCTGATCCGAACCGGTTCCGTGATCGACCGGCCGATACACGTGACGAGTGCGAAACTCGATCTCCCAGGGGTCTGAAGATCCTGATCGCCGGGGAACATCGAGAGAGAGGTCGAAAGACATCGCCTCCTGCGAGGCATTGACAATATTCCCGATCGTCTCCCCATTGCAGCCCAGCGTCAGATCGTTTCCGCCATTACCGTCACCGGGCGTCAGCAGACCTGCAATTCGAATGACGGAGGAACCCGCCGCGGGCTGCAGTACAGCGACCGCCTGCTGGCTGCCCCAAATATGAGGTTCACCCGAAGGCGGATGCCAGCCATATCCGAGTTGAGCGCTCGCCCCACGCGCCGGCAGAATTTCCCCGCGAAGCCGGACCGGAAGATACGCCGTCTTCCAGGGGCACGTCCGGCACTCCGCAACTTCACCCTCCACATAGTCCGATCGAAAACGTCGATACGCCTCGCCATTCCAGATCTCCGAAAGCGACTGCCGCGCCAGATTCCCGAACGGTATCCGGTCACGCACCTCGCAGCTCACCACGTCGCCATTCGAAAGCACATGAACCGTTTCCCACGGATTTTGTTCGCAGGAATGAATCCGCGCGCCCATCGGCAGCGGCCCCGGGCACGCGATGGGAACTTCCCCCAGGCTCACCCCCTGCTGCGCAATGGACGGATCGCAGACGGTAAAGGCGATCTGCGGAAACCGAAGTCTTGCCTCCTCTACCTGCTGCCCGAGCGCCGAGCGGAAGGCCTCGCTGTATTTCCCGGCCGCAACCAGCTCCTCCGGAAAATTGATCGGAATTTCGTCCCGTCTGATCACCGGAAATATCGAAAATTCCGTAATAGCCAGGCGATTGGCAATTGCGGCGACACGCTCCAGTTCCTGAAGGTTACGCTGCATCGCCACAAACGCGAGGTCGATCACCGGACCGCGTTCCACTGCTCCGCAGAGCGCCGCCAGCCGCTCCAGGCGGGAGAGTTGCGCATCGAACGAACTGTATCGATAGATCTCGGTGAACGTCGCGGAATCCGCGGCGTGCATGGAAACCGTCAGCCGGTTCAAGCCACTGGTGCTGATTTGCTTCAGCAGTTGTTCCGGCGCCGATGCGAGTGCGGAAACCAGTTCCACCGTCGCCCCCGTCGAGCGCGCCAGTTGGATAGCGGCAATCAAATCCGGATACACCGTTGATTCCCCGGAGTAATTCAGCAAAAACTTTCTGGGATCCTGAACCTGGCGAACCAAAGATTCGAAGACCGCAAACGGCAAATGCTCCCCGCTCCCCCGCCGGCTCTTGCGAGAGCAAAAAATGCAATCGAACGGGCATTTGGAGGTTAACTCCACCCAAAGGATTCGGGGAGTCGGAGCAGGCCTCATGATCGTAGTCTAAAGCGTAATTCATCGAAACCGCCCGCTGACTCCATCCGTCGAAGGCCTTTCCGGAGTTTTTCTGCACAGACGAGAGTTCCTCACTCGTTCCCTGCCTGTATGCGTCGTGGCGTCTTTTGCCTCCCCGCTGAAGTCTGCGCCTGCGCGCCCTTACTCCTCCCGCGCCATCGATCTGGTGGACGGCTCGAATGTCATCGACATGCTGAGCCTCCCCACCCTCAACTGGTCTTTACTCGACCAGTGGCGCCGCTCTCCCGAAGCCTTTACGGCGCCTGATTTCGCGAAGCTCCGCAACTCTGGCATCAACGTCTTCCACCCCTCCGTAGCATTTACGAAGGAAGACGACACCCACGCGATCACCAAAGCCTGGTTCGAAAAGTGGAACCGCTTCATCGGCTGGCATCCGGATTACTTCCAGCGCATCGATGCCCCAGCCGACCTCGAAGCCGCGCGCACGGGCAACAAGATCGGGATCGTCCTCGGCATGCAGGACGCGAATCATCTCCGCACGGTCGCCGAACTGGATGATTTCTACGTGCTCGGCCAGCGCCTCACCCAGATCACCTACAACGCAGCAAATCGCCTCGGCAGCGGCTGCAAGGCGCAGCACGATGCAGGACTGACCCGCTATGGAAGCGATGTCGTCGCCCGCATGAACACCATCGGCATGGCGATTGACGTCTCGCACTGCGGCGAGCACACCACTCTGGATGCAATCGCCGCCTCCACGAAGCCCGTCCTGATTACCCACTCCAACTGTCGTGCCATCGCGCCGGGCGTAGCGCGCTGCAAGTCGGACGATGTTCTGCGGGCGGCCGCGCGAAACGGCGGCGTCCTGGGCATCACA
>DASYCD010000112.1:0-12258 GCA_036500405.1 Bryobacteraceae bacterium | reverse complement strand
CGCTTCGAACATATCTACTTCACCGGCGAATTTGCTGGCGTTGCTGTATCGTCCATACACGTGGAGAACAATCGTGTCGCGAGGCTGGAATTCGCCCGGGTTACGCATCCGGTCCCACAGGAAATTCACCTCGCTGAGCGTATCGCTTCGGCCGTGGAACCAGACATCCACCCGCCATTTGTGGGGCGCATCCGGCGTGTAAGACGGCGGCACTACAAGCCCGTACGGCTGCACACTGCCATCCATTTTCGAGATGTAGCCCCGCGCCACAAGACCTGTCGCCCGCGTCCACGGCGCATCGCCGTGGGCAAGCTGATCGGCGCGCTCATTCGCGATCCGCAGGAGCTCTTTGGCTTTGAAGACATCGTCGGGCGAGAAAAATTCGTTGCCATCGAGAGCGTAGGAAACGGCTTTGGAAAACACCGCGACGTCCGCCAGATGCGGATTTCCTTTCAGCGCATCGATTTTCGTCTGCAGGCGGGTGAGACCGGTGTGCAGCGCTTTTTGGTCTGCTTCCGCGACCGTCACCCCCGGAGGCGGATTGATCTTGATTTTGTCGCCCTGCTGGGAAGCGGGAAGTCCGGCCTGCGAGGTCGGCGCCGGATTTTGTCCCCAAATGGCCCCCGTGAACACCAGAAAAACAACCGCAGTCTTCATGGCCGACCATCATATCGAACAGCAAACGAAAGACTTTGTAAGTAGAGGGGTTTTGTAACCAGATTGTGATAATCTGAGCCCAGAATGGTGCGTTGCGGACGCCACGCTTTGCCATCGGTGGGGAGAAAAATCAGGTGGCCGGCCGTACCTATCATCCCGGAAATGCGCGCAGTGGGGCCGCCCGCTACTCGGACTGGCGCATCGTGCGCCGCATGGCGCTCCAGGCGCGCCCTTACTGGGGAAAAATTGTCGTCATTTTCATCCTGAGTCTCGCTTCCGCGCCGCTCTCGCTGCTGACTCCGCTGCCCCTGAAAATGGTGATCGACAACGTGGTGAATTCACACCCGCTGCCGAAAATGATGCGCGGACTCGTACCCGATAGTGTTGTCCATTCGCCCTCGGGCATGCTGACGCTCGCCATCGGAATTCTGATCGCCGTCAAGCTGCTGACCTATCTCACGTCAATGGCCAGCGCGCTCGTCGAAGCGTCAGCCAGTGAAGGCATGGTGCTCGATTTCCGCACGCGATTGTTCGCGCACGTGCAGCGGCTCTCGCTTCGCTATCACGATTCCATCGGCACATCCGACTCTACTTTCCGGATTCAGTACGATGCGCCCTCGGTTCAGCAGATCACGGTAAACGGACTCATCCCGCTGGTTTCGGCGCTCATGACGCTGCTCGGCATGATCCTGGTGATGGGCCGGCTCGATGTCACGCTCGCGGTTGTCTCGCTCGGCGCCGCGCCGGTGCTTTACTGGCTGGCGCGGCGTTTCCGCGGCACCTTGCGGCAGCGCTGGAAAGAGGTGAAAAAACTCGAAAGCGCGGCCAATTCCGTGGTTCAGGAGGTGCTCTCCTCCATTCGTGTGGTGAAGGCGTTCGGGCGAGAGAGGGATGAGGAATCGCGCTTCTTCGGCAGGGCTACGGATCGCAAGAATGAGGTCCTGCGGGTTTCGCTCCTGCAGGAGTGGTTCGATCTGCTGGTCGGAATGACGATGACGCTGGGGACAGCCGCCACTCTCTACATCGGCGTCATGCATGTTCGCGCGGGCGTGCTGACGCTGGGCGATCTCATCCTGGTGATCGCCTATGTCGCACAGCTTTACGATCCCCTGAAGGCGATCAGCAAGAAGATGACGGATCTGCAAAGCGCGCTTGCCAGCGCCGAGCGGGCGTTTACATTACTGGATGAAGCGCCGGAAGTGATCGAACATTCGCACGCGCGTCCTCTGAAGCGCGCTCGGGGCGAGGTTAGCTTTGAAGACGTCTCGTTCTCTTACGACGGTGTTCATCCGGTGCTGCGCGACGTGAATCTGATCGTGCCCGCCGGCACGCGCGTCGGCATTAAGGGCAAGACCGGGGCAGGGAAGAGCACGCTGATGAGCCTGCTCACGCGCTTCTATGACGTCTCGGGCGGCCGGATTCTGCTGGATGGCGTCGATATCCGTGAATACAAGTTGTCCGATTTCCGCGATCAGTTTGGCATCGTCCTTCAGGATGCCGTGCTGTTTTCAACGACCGTGGCGGAAAACATCTCTTATGGCAGGAATAAGGCAACCGAGGAAGAGATCGTGCAGGCGGCGCAGCTGGCGAACGCGCACGATTTCATCGCCAATCTGCCGGATGGATACAACACTCTGGTGGGTGAGCGGGGAATGCGGCTTTCAGGCGGGGAGCGTCAGCGCATCGCGCTTGCGCGCGCGTTTCTGCGCGATGCGCCGATCCTGATTCTGGACGAGCCGACCAGCGCGCTCGACATGAAGACGGAGGCAGCGATTCTCGAAGCGCTCGAGCGGCTGATGGCGGGGCGCACCACTTTCGTGATCGCCCATCGTTTGGGCACGCTCGACGGCTGCGATCTGCACCTGGAAATGCAGGACGGCGCCCTGCTGCAGCGCGCCGTTGCGACCGCGCCAGCCGAGTGACGTCCGCGTTTCCCGGACTAATCTTCAGACTGCTTCGGCCAGATGCTGCACGGCCGGCGTATCCATCACATACACCGTGGCCGGCGTATAGGTGAAGCGGCGTTCGCGCAGACCGAGCTTGTGCATCAAGCGTCCGACGTGATCCTGGTCGTAACGGATGCCGAAGACGCGCTCGATCGCTTCCGCCAGTTTGCCGGTTGTCCAGCGATCCGTCGAGAAGCCGTGGGCCTGTGCGCCCTGGCCGTGCATAACACGGATGGCATCCAGTTGATCGGAGGAGAGGCGGCTCGGGCGGCCTGTTGCCCGCCGTTTCTTCATTCCGTCGAGGCCTTTGACCACGATGGAACGATGCCAGCGGGAAGCGGTGGTGCGGCTCACACCGTAACGGCGCGCCACCTGCGATTGAGAGAGACCGTTGAGCAGCTCATTTGCAGCTGCCAGACGGCGAGATTCCATGTCGTCGCGTGAAAGAGAGTTCTGCGGGGCAAGCATTCTTCTCGATGGCGCGCGGATTTTTACCGAAGCACCCCCAGAATACACTACGAACAGGGAACAAGTAAATTGTTTTCAGGCGAAAATTTGAGCGAAGTCCCCGTGGCAGTCAACGTCGAGGATGTTCATAAGACCTATGAAGGCGGGGTCGAAGCCCTGCGCGGAGTTTCGCTCGAACTTCGGGCGGGCGAAATCACGGCGCTTCTGGGCCGCAGCGGCTGTGGGAAGACCACGCTCCTCAACCTTTGCGGCGCGATGGATTTTCCGACTTCCGGCGTAATTCAGGTTGCAGGGCTCGTCACGACAGGCCTCGGAGATACGCAACTCACCCGCCTGCGGCGCGAAAAAATTGGGTTCGTTTTTCAATTTTTCCAGTTGCTGCCTACGCTGACCGCGATCGAAAACGTGGAACTTCCGTTGCTTCTCGCTGGTGCGCGCAATTCGATGCAAACCGCGCGCGAACGGCTCGAATGGGTGGGGCTGCCGGAGAAAGCCGATTCGCTTCCGTGGCAGCTCTCCGGCGGTCAGATGCAGCGGGTTGCAATCGCCCGCGCCCTGGCGCACACGCCTGCCATTCTGATCGCGGATGAGCCCACCGGCAATCTCGATACGGCGAGCGGCGAAATCGTGCTCCAGTTGATTCGCCGCGCGGCGCGCGAGTTTGGAGCGGCGGTCGTGATTGCCACGCACAGCGCCGAAGCCGCGGCGATCGCCGATATCCGCATCCACATGCGGGACGGATTGATCGAGAGCGTCGAGTGAGATTATTCCCGCTCGTCCGGCAGTTCGTGTTCCGTCCGCTTCGGGCCGATCTGACGCGCACGGGACTCACGGTGCTTGCGATTGCGCTCGGCGTGGCTGTGGTTGTCGCGATCGATCTGGCCGGCGACGCGGCGGTGGGTTCGTTTCAATCGTCTGTAACGTCGCTGCTGGGCAAGGTCGATTTCGAAATCACGGCGAATGGCGGCATCGACGAGAACGTGATGGCTAAGCTCACGGCACTCCCGGTAAATGCAAACTTCGCGGCGACGATTGAGCAGCGGGTCACCACGCGCGGCAATCTTCCCGTGACGATGTTCGGCATCGAGGCCATCCTCGATCCCACCGCGGCGGTTGTCTCGCGCGACATCGCCACGCGCTTCCACTGGAAAACTGGCGATGTCGTTCGGCTCCACGCCGCCGCGCGCATGGCCCAATTCCGCATTCGCTCGATCGATCCCGACGAGAAGAACGAATGGATCGCGGTGGATATCGCGCCCGCCCAGCGATTGCTCGAATCGTACGGGCGCATCGATCACGTGGAAGTGATGGTGGGCGCGAATGAAAGCGCGGACGCAGTAGAACGCGCGATGCAGGGCGCTATTCCGTTTGGCTACGATATCTCGACGCCCGGCGCACGCGCCGAAGACAGCCAGCGGATGCTGCGGGCGTTCCGCACGAATCTCGGCGTCCTGAGCTATATTTCGCTGCTGGTGGGAGCGTTCCTGATTTACAACACGATCGCTGTAAGCGTGGTGCGGCGGCGAGTGGAGATCGGAATTCTGCGCGGCCTCGGCGTCGGACGCCATGGCATCCTCGCGATCTTTCTGGGCGAAGCAGCGCTGCTCGGCGTTGTGGGTTCGCTTGCGGGCATTGGGCTGGGGCGAATCATGGCGGGCGCCATGGTGAATACGATTTCGCGAACCGTGAACTCGATTTTTGTAACCAGTTCTCCCGGTAAAGTCGCGTTCGCGTGGCTCCCGGCACTGCTCGCATTTACGGTGGGCACCGCGGTGGCCATGATCTCCGCCCTGATTCCGGCGCGGGAAGCTTCGGGCGTTCCCCCGGCTGAAGCTACGCGCCGCGAAGCCCGTCAGCACGAGGCGCGCATTCATAAAGGTCGTGATCTGGCGCTCGCAGGCATCGCTTGTTTACTCGCCATTGTGCTCGGGCAGTTCGGTCCTATAGGCGGGCGTCCGCTAACCGGCTATGCCGCGGCCCTGTGCGCGGTCGCCGCGGCCGCGCTGATTGCTCCTGCATTTGTCTCAGCCGCGATCAACTCGCTCCGCGGTCTGCTTCGCCGCGTTCCTGGGGCCGCGGGGTTGATCGCAGGACGAAGCCTCGTCGCCTCTCTCGCGCGAACCTCGGTCGTAGTCACAGCGCTCGCCACCGCCATCGCGATGACCATCAGTGTCGGAATTATGGTGACGAGTTTTCGCGAGACCGTTCAGATCTGGCTCAAAAACCGTCTGCAGGCCGATATTTATTTGCGCGCCGCGGGTCAGCCCAGCGCCGGCGTGTTCCCACCCATCGCGCCGCAGGTGTATGGCATCGCGGCCGCCGCGCCCGGCGTGGATGAGGTGGATGCGTTCCACGGTTTCTCTTTCCGCTATGAAGGGGAGCAGTCCACCTTCGGTGCGAGCAGCACTGACATCATGCGCCGCCACGGGCCGCCGAAATTTGTGACCGGCGACGCCGACGCCATTCTGCGCAGCCTGCCCAACCAGAACCGCGTCATTGTGTCGGAACCGTTCGCTAACAAACACCACGTTCACGTTGGCGACATCCTGCAAATCGCTCTCGGTCCGACTCAGACGAGACTCACGGTCGCCGGGATCTATTACGACTACTCCAGCCATCGTGGCCTCGTCGTCGCCGACTGGAGCACGATGCGAGAGTATCTTCCTGATCAGCCCGCGACCGACATTGCGATCTACGTGCGCAAAGGCGTGAACGCGAACAGTGTCCGCTACGATCTCGAATCGCGTCTTGCCCATTACGGCGTTTCGCTCGCCGCCAACGAAGCGTTGCGCGCCAGCGCCATGACCGTATTCGACCGCACTTTCGCCGTGACCTGGGCGCTCGAAGCCATCGCCATCGTAGTGGCCATGCTCGGTACGGCGAACTCACTGCTAGCATTGGTATTGGACCGTCGTCGCGAGATCGGTCTGATCCGGTGTCTGGGGGCCGATGACGGGCAGATTCGCCGCATGGTTCTGACGGAGGCCGGGCTGATCGGGTTGCTGGCCGCCGGGCTGGGCCTGATTCTCGGCATTGCGCTTTCGCTCGACCTGATTTATGTAATTAACCGGCAGAGTTTCGGATGGACGATTCAGTTTCATCCGCCGCTCGGCCTTCTGGCAGCCGCGCTGCTCCTTTTATGGATATTCACAGTCGCGGCCGGCATTTATCCCGCGCGGTTCGCCGCCCGGCTCCAACCCGCCGAAACGGCGCACGAAGAATAACTTCAGTAACAAACTGGAAATAAGAAAGACGAATGAGTCAGAACACCCGTAATATCGCGATCATCGCCCACGTGGACCACGGCAAGACAACGCTGGTGGACGCCATGCTGAAACAGAGCGGCATTTTCCGCGCCAATGAAGCCGTGGCCGAGCGCGTCATGGATTCGAACGACCTCGAACGCGAGCGCGGCATCACTATCCTTTCGAAGATTACGGGCGTCCGGTTTCACGGCACCAAGATCAACATTGTCGATACGCCAGGCCACAGCGATTTCGGCGGCGAGGTGGAGCGCGCGCTGCGCGTCGTCGATGGCGTCATGCTTCTCGTCGACGCGAGTGAAGGTCCGCTCCCGCAGACGCGTTACGTTCTGATGAAAGCGCTCGAGAGGCGGCTCAAGCCGATCGTCGTCATCAACAAGATCGACCGTCCCGACGCGCGCGCCGGTGAAGTGCTGAACGAGGTCTATGACCTGTTCATCGATCTCGATGCGCAGGAAGACCAGCTCGATTTTCCCGTCCTCTACGCCAACGCCAAAGCGGGTCTGGCGAAGATGAGCCTCGACGATCCTTCCGAAGATTTGCGGCCGCTGTTTGAAACGATTCTGCAGCACATTCCGCCACCGGCCGGCGATGACGCCGGGATCCTTCAGGCGCAGGTAGCGAATCTCGACTACAGCGATTACCTTGGCCGACTGGCCATTGGACGCGTCTTCGAAGGAACGCTGCGGCATGGAGATGAAGTCGCCATCTGCAAGCTGGACGGCTCGATTCAGAAAACGAAGATCACGAAGTTGTATTCGTTCGAAGGCCTGAAGCGAGTGGATGAAACGGTGGCGCTGCCCGGCGACCTGGTAGCCGTGGCGGGGGTCGAAGGCATCACAATCGGCGAAACCATTACGAGCGCGGTCGATCCAAAGCCGCTCCCGCCGATTCAGATCGATGAGCCGACGATTGGCATGACGTTCATGGTCAATACCTCGCCCTTCGCCGGGAAAGAGGGCCAGTTCGTCACCTCACGCAACATTCGCGATCGCCTCGACAAAGAGCTGCTCACGAACGTTTCGATCCGTGTCGAGTCCGATACGCCCGATACGTTCCGCGTGCTCGGCCGCGGCGAACTGCAACTCGCGATCCTGATTGAAATGATGCGGCGCGAAGGTTTCGAACTGGCGGTCGGCAAACCCGAAATCCTCACGCGCGAAATCGACGGTCAGACGATGGAGCCGCGCGAGCACCTCGTGATCGATTGCCCGGAACAATACATCGGCGTCGTCATCGAGAAGCTGGGTAGCCGCAAAGGCAAGATGGGGAAAATGATCAACAATGGATCGGGCCGCGTGCGCCTCGAATTCCATATCCCCTCCCGCGGTCTGATCGGGCTGCGCGGCGAAATCCTGACCGACACGCGCGGTACGGCGCTCCTGAATTCGCTGTTCGATGGCTACATCGACTGGCAGGGCGATATCCCGACGCGTCCCACCGGCTCCATGGTGGCCGATCGCGACGGGAAAGTCACCGGCAACGCCATTTTCAGCCTGCAGGAGCGCGGCGAGATTTTCGTCACTCCCGGCGTGCAGGTTTATCAAGGCATGATCATCGGCGAGAACGCCAAGACCGCGGATCTGGACGTCAACATCGTCAAGGAAAAGAAGCTGACCAACATGCGCGCGTCGTCCGCGGATGAAGCCATTCGCCTCATCCCGCCGCGCCTCATGAGTCTGGAGCAGGCGATCGAATTTGTGCGTGAGGACGAACTGGTCGAAGTGACGCCGAAATCGATCCGGCTGCGCAAGAAAATTCTCAAGGCCAACCAGCGCTGATCCGAGAGCGCTAGACTGTCAGCGTGACGCGGCGTTCTCTGATTGGGCGTTCTTTGATTGCAGGCGGCGCCGCCCTCGCGGCGCACGGGCTGCGGGCGGCGGACGCCGAAATGCGGCTGACTCTCAAGCTGGCGAAAAAACAATTCCGTTCAGGAGAGCCCATTCTGCTCACCTGGACTTTGGAAAACGTTGGACCGCGCCCACTGAGCGTGATCGCTTACGAGCAGACTGGAGGGGGACGGCAGTTTTCCGGCTTATCTCTACAGGTCAGCGTTGGTGATGGACCTGCCCGGGAGGCCCCCACTGCTTTTCCCTCGTCCGCAGTCCGGCCGGTCTGGAAACAGCTCGCGTCGGGGGAAACGCTCGATCAGGATCTCGAACTGGACCGCTCTCTCGCCCTGATGGTACCGAAGCCGGGAGCCGGGAAGTACCACCTGACCGCCCAGTACTCACTGCAAGCCACGACTTCTCCCGCCGGCGACCCCGCATGGAACGGCCGAACCGCCCCCGCCATGGTGGAATTCGAAATCGTGCCGTAGCAAATCCGGGTGTAGGAGTACTGCCAGTACCGTTTTTTACCGCGTGTCTTGATACGGCTATGACTTTCGCTCTACTCTGGTCCATAAGATCCATGTGTTGGAAATCACACTGGACTCAGGAGGAGTAGTATGAAGAGGTTTTCTTTTGCTGTCGCTGCGGCGACGGTGGGTCTGGCGTGTGCCTCGCAAGCGGGTGCGATGTCATTGACTTTTGCGAACGGCGTTTCGGACCAGTCCACCTCATCGATTGCATCCTGCTTCAGCCCGTCCACCAATCAGGTTTACCAGAACTGTGCGACGGCGGGTTTTGTCTCCGACCACGTCGCCAGCAGTACAGACTATTTCATGAACCTCGATACGTTCGGCGGGGGCGGTCAGGGGCTCGGGGAAGAATCGTTTTCCAGCGCATTCAGCAATGCGCTGGGCTCGGGTTGGACACTCAATCAGGGCGATATGAGCGTCATGGCGGGGATCACGATGACCGTGACTCAGTTCAGCACCGGATCCTATAGTGCGATTGGCGGTATCGGTCAGGGCCCGGCCCACGACATCACCGTCCAGCTGAGCGGCACCAACACGCTCAGTCAGTCTCTGGTCAACCAGCTTGTCTGGATTCAGGGTCTGGAAATTAACTACAAGCCGGGTCCGGCTCCCGGCGGGTTCTCCACTCAGACCACCTACAACACGCTTGATGACGCGACGTTCAACAGTTTCTCGGGCTGCACCGCGGTGCCGAATGGATCGCCCGCCAATGTGCCCGCGAGCGGCTCGAACGGCTACTGCGATCCGATTTATCCTTTCCAGTACTCGAACCTCCAGTTCTATGACGCTCCGATGGGCCCCTGGCCGAATGGCTCATTCCGTGGCATTGCGTTGCTGGCGACGATCGATACGGTTAACCACAGCGTCACCACTTACGGCGGCGTGAGCTACGGCTTTGACGACTCAGTTGCGCCGGAACCTGGCACGTGGGTGTTGATGCTGGCTGGCGTGGGCATTCTCTTCCTGGGACGGCGTCGCCTTCTGGTGCGCGCCTGATCGCAAACGCAATTTTCGAACGAACAGTCAGGGCGCCGGACTCAAACCGGCGCCCTTGCTATTTGTGATAGCGTAAGAGTTCACTCACCCCCCAAAATGCCGCTGACGGCGGCGCAAGGAGAAATACCAGTGTCTCTGAGAATCAACGACGAAGCTCCCAATTTCACAGCCGAAACGACGCAGGGCTCCATCAACTTCCATGAATGGATTGGAGACGGTTGGGCTGTTCTGTTTTCCCACCCCAAAGATTTCACTCCCGTCTGCACTACCGAGCTCGGCTACATGGCCGGTCTCGAACCAGAGTTTGCAAAACGCAACGCGAAAATCCTCGGCCTGAGCGTAGACCCGGTCGATAGCCACGGCAAATGGGCGAAGGACATTGAAGAAACGCAGGGCCATGCCGTAAAGTACCCGATGATCGGCGATCCTGAACTCAAAGTCGCGAAGCTCTATGAAATGCTCGGCGCTGACGCCGGCAATACGTCGGAAGGCCGCACGCCCGCCACGAATGCGACGGTTCGCAATGTGTTCGTCGTTGGTCCTGATAAGAAGATCAAGCTGATTCTGATTTACCCGATGAACGTTGGCCGCAATTTCGATGAAGTGTTGCGCGCGCTCGACGCGCTGCAGCTCAGCGCGAAACATCAGGTCTCGACACCCGCCAACTGGAAGCCGGGCGATGATGTCGTGGTTCCCGCAACGATGCCGGAAGAGGTCACAAAGGAGAAATTCCCGGGCGGACTCAAGGTTCTGAAGCCGTACCTGCGAATGGGCGCGCAGCCGAAATAAGCTGTCTCAAAAACAATAAAAAAGGGGAGCCGAGTGGCTCCCCTTTTTTATTGAAATGACCATCGCTCACTGCGGTGGCGGGCCGCCGCGCCGGCCGAACGGACCAGGTCCGCCCGGGCGCCCGCCGCGATGTCCCGAAGCGCCTTCCGGTCCATGGGGTCCGCGCCCTATTCCACGTCCGCCACTCTGAACTGTGTAAGTGGAAGGCACGGTAAACAGCGTTGCGTTGGGTTCGCCGGTTGAAATGTTGGTCAACTCCATATCGGTGCTGCCGATGCGCGGATCGGTGCTTTTGATCTGCACCGGAACATGGAGATCGGTCGAGATCCAGGTGATTCGCGTATTCGTGATCGGTTGTGAGTTGCCGATCGCTCCCGCCGGGATCACCTCCGTGATCTGCGTCCCCGTCGCCTGCACCCCGTTGACGGTCTGAGTGCCCAGCGGCGTCACAGTCTGGCTAGCGCCGTTCGGCAGAGTTCGCGTGCTGGCTGTGGAAGCCGAGGGCGTGGAAGAACCGGAGCTGCGCACGGGCATTTTCGGAATGTGGCTCTCGTACGCGATCATCCTCGAGGAATCGAGCTCATACCGGACGCCCGCCACGGGATCCATGATTGTCGTTCTCGTGAAAGGCGCTTTGCCAGTCGATGCCGCGGGCGTCACGGTCTCGGTCGAAACCGTGCGTCCCTGTCCATCGCGCGCGCGCTGCGTGCTGCGTGAAGTGTTGACCGTGTTGCCGTCCGCGAATTTTTCCTGCGTGGTCAGTGTCTCGCTGCCGGAATAGGGAGCGCCCGTGACCACGCGGCCGCCCATCTCCATCCCGCGACCGAACCCGAACCCGGGCCCCGGACCAAAGCCGCCAGGACCTCCAGGTCCACGGCCCTGCGCAAACACCGCAGCCGCGGACAACAACACAATCGATAATTCCTTCTTCATAGGTTCTCCTCACTACCCACTGAAAATATCCCCTCTGAAAATCAGTAGCCCTGCGACATCGCGCCCGATGTCTCGTCGTCGTTCGAAAGCCGCACCGCCTGCGCCAATCCGTCCTGGCCTACCAGAACGTCGGCCTCCACCGTGCCATTCCAGCCCGGTTCCACCAGGACGCCCATTCTCACAAGCTGCGCCGGTTCCAGTTGGGTCCGCACAATTCCAAACGTCTCGCCGGGCACCGGAGGCAGCGCAAAGGGCAGCTTGATAAATCCCTTTTCACCTGCTTCTTCCGCCGGAGTAAAAGCCTCCTGCGGATACTCGCGCGGCGTGAACGACTGCACAGCCGCCGCCGGCTCTATATCGCCGCGCCGGCCGCCGATGTCGCGAACCGCCACCACGCTGAGCACCAGAATGGCGGCCGCGGACACAGCCCACATCCATCGCGCCTGCCTCACATGACCCCGGTGCTGATCGAACTCGCGCATCAGCACCGCCTTTCCCCATTCGTGTCCTTCCGGGATGGCGGGAATTCGCAGCGCGTTCAGATGATTGCTGAGATCCTGCTCCGCCTGCCACCGGCTGCGGCAGCTTTCGCAGGAGTCCACATGGGCTCTCAGAGCGGCCGCCATTCTGCCGCCGCGCCGCGCGCATTCCATCAGTTCCAGACGAGCCGATTCGCAATTCATCGTTTTCCTCTACCGCACTGCCACTTCATTGACCGCCTGAGCACGCTTCAGCTTCGCTGCCAGCAGCCCCCGCGCCCGGTGCAGGCGCGAACGCACCGTGCCAACCGGGCATCCCATCCCCCGCGCCGCTTCCTCGTAACTCATCTCTTCGAGATCGCACA
>DASYCD010000111.1:0-5509 GCA_036500405.1 Bryobacteraceae bacterium | reverse complement strand
GAGTTCAAACTGCGCGCCCTGTTCCTCTATTCGCGCACGATTTCCATGGGCCTCGTGAATTCCGATTTCCGCCGCGCGGATGTGCAATCCGCCGTGACGTTCGAAAAGCCCTGAAATTTTCCCCTTGACATTCTAATGGAACGAGTCGTATTCTTTCCTTAGAATGCCAAGGGAACTCAGTCTCCTGCAGGGCACGCTCGATCTTCTGGTCCTCCGTGTCCTCATCGCCGGTCCGCTCCATGGTTACGCGATCACTCGCCGTTTATCCGAACTCTCGGATGGCTGGTTTTCCGTCGACGAAGGCTCTCTCTATCCCTGTCTTTACCGGATGGAGAAAAAAGGGTGGATTCGCGCGGAAGCAGGCCGTTCCGAGAACAATCGGCGAGCCAGGTTCTACTCTCTCACCGAAACTGGTTCTGAGCAGCTTCAGGCGGAAGAGGAGGACTGGAAAAATTTCCAATCCGCTATGGGCCGCGTGCTGAGGAGGGCCTGACCGATGGAATGGTTGAAACGCCTGGCCCGGCTGCGTGAGGAGCGCCGATTCCATCTCGAGTGCGCAGCGGCGGAACTTCGCGAACTCGGATTCACGGCACAGGAGGCAAAGCGCGCCGCGCGGCGCCGTTATGGATGGCAAAGCTTCAGAGCGGCGGCGCGCGAACTGGGCTGCGACTTCACGGCTCTCCTGGATTCGATCCGGACGCACCGCGGACTTGCTTCTCCCTGGCTGCAACCGGTCGCCTTACTCAGCTTAATCGCACTCGTCTTTCTTCTCAGCCCCCAGCCTCGCGAACTTGCGAACAGCGTTTTTATCCGCGCGCAGAGGTCAGGCGGGCCAGGCGCCATTCTGACCGTGGATATCGGCAGCAGATGGTTTGGTGACGACATTTCGGGCCGGGATTTCGACGCGCTTCAGTTGATGACCACGCTCACGCGCGTGGAACGATACCACGGATCCTATGCGTGGGGGCAGGCGGCTCCAGGCGCCACACAGCAGGAGATTTTGGTCGAAGCCCGCCGCAGGACAGGCAACCCGAAGCTCTCGGTGGAATTCGTCCCGCCACACTGGGAGCTCGTAGCCAACCCCGCTCAAAGCGTGTGGCTCGTCATCGCCTGTTATGGCGCGATTTTTCTGCTCGGTTATCTGCGGCGCCCTCTGTGGCGATGGCTGCTGTACGGCATCGGCTCGGCGGCGCTGCATGCCACAGCGTCGCTCGCCGTCGCGGCATTTACGCTTCAGATCTGGAATCGAACGTCGTGGGCGGTCACGTTCCCATTTATTGTCTGGATGGGTCTTGCGGTTATTCAGTGTCGCTATTGGTGGATCGACTTGCGGTCGCGTTGCCCAAGGTGTTTCGAACGAATGGTGATGCCCCTGACTGCAGGCGATGCGGGAAGCATGGTCCTGCAGCCAGCGGTGACGGAATCGATCTGCACGCACGGCCACGGCGTGCTGGTGGAGAGCCGCTGGGACCGCACCTTCCGGCCCGAGGAATCGCCGATCGAATCCTTCGCGCATTCGTAGAGAAATTTTCCTGAAACGAAAGGAGATCGCGATCATGCGAATCTCGTCATTCCTCGCGCTCGTAGTGTGTCTTCCCGCCCTGCTGTTCGGCCAGGCCGACCTCACAGCCATCTATCCCGCCACCGGGATGCGATATCCGGCGGCCAAAACCGGCATCCACGGCAACCAACTCCAGATCCAGTCGGCAACCATCATCGATCTGATCACGGACGCGTACGGAGTTCAGGCCGGCAGAGTCTTCGGCGGTCCGAGTTGGCTCGATATGGACCGCTTCGACGTGATCGTACGCGTCCCCGGAAATGCAACGCCGCAAGCCGCCCGCCCCCTGCTTCAGGCACTGCTGGCGGAGCGGTTCGGACTCGCCGCCCACACCGAGCAGCGCCCCATGCAGGCCTGGGTCCTCACGAAAGGAACGGGTGAGCCGAAGATGAAGCTTTCCGAAACCTCCAACGGCGGCTGCCGGCGGCAACCGCAGAGCGACGAACGCGCGCCCATCCCGGCCATCTGCACCGGCATCACCATGCAGGCATTCGTGCGCCTGCTACAGCAGGCCGCCGGTGACTACCTCCTGGCGCCTGTTGTGGATCAGACCAAACTGGAAGACTCCTGGGATCTCACACTGAAGTGGACTCCGAAGAATCGTCTCGCCGTAGCCGGTGACGAGGCCATCACCATCTTCGACGCAATCGACAAACAACTCGGATTGAAGCTGCAATCGGCCGCGGTCCCGGCGCCAGCTATAGTCATCGATCACGTGAATCGAACACCCTCACCGAATCGCCCGGAGGCAGAGGCGCAATTGCCCCGCCCGCCAAAGCCCACGTTCGAAGTCGCCACCATCAAACCATCGGACCCTCAGTTTCACGGGGTCGATATTCAGACGCCGCCGAACGGGATGATCAGCATTCGAGGCATTACGATGAGCTATCTGGTCCAGACCATCTGGTTCGTGACGCCGGAAATGGTTGCCGGCGCGCCTCAATGGTTCGACACACAGCGCTGGGACATCACCGCAAAAGTTTCATCCACGCCCGGCAGCGCGCCGCCCACCGATCTCGATTCCATGATGACGATGGTCAGAACGCTGATCGAAGATCGCTTCAAACTGAAGACGCATCGAGAAGAGCGCACGGTCCCCGCTTATACGCTGACCTCGGAAAAGCCGAAGCTCCACGAAGCCGACCCGGCGAATCGCACCGGCTGCCACGAAGGTCCAGGCGCAGACAAAAAAGATCCGCGGATCACCAACCCGGCATTGTCCCGTCTGGTGACCTGCACCAACATCGACATGCCCGAATTCTCCGCGCAGCTACCCGGAATCGCCAATCGCCTGAATCTTCTGAACGGCCCGATCCGCTCAACGGTGCTCGATTCCACCGGCATTCACGGCGCGTGGGACTTCACTCTCAGCTTCAGTCCGGATTCCGGCCCAGCCGCGCCCGCAAGCGATGGAGCGCCCACGCCAGACGGGAAAATCTCCCTCTCGGAAGCTCTCACACAACAATTAGGATTGAAACTGCAGATGACAAAGCGTCCGGCCTCCGTCCTCGTGATCGATCACGTGGAGTCGACGCCAGCCGGCAATTAGGCGAGGTTCAAAGCCTGCTTCAACGCGCCCGACGAGCCACTGATCTTTTCCTGCAGCATCATAATGGCCTGAATCAGTTGCTCCGGCCGCGGCGGGCAGCCAGGAACGAACACGTCCACCGGAATCACCTGATTCACCGGCACCAGCGCGTAGTTATTAAAAACGCCGGTCGAAGTCGCGCACGCGCCCATCGAGATCACCCACTTCGGCTCTGGCATCTGCTGATACAGGTGCCGGATGACCGGGGCCATCTTGTTGGAAACACGGCCCGCAATGATCATCAGATCGCTCTGGCGCGGGGAACCGCGGAACACTTCAGCGCCGAAACGCGAAATATCGAAGCGCGATGCGCTCATCGACATCATTTCAATCGCGCAACACGCAAGCCCGAACGCCATCGGCCAGATCGAGTTTTTCCGGCCCCAGTTGATCACGCTGTCAAGCGTGGTGGTCACTACGCCGGACTGCAAAAGCTGCTGCTCCATGGTCTCGTTATCGATGCGAGAAAACAGATCGGCCGGGCCGCTGGCCAGCAGTGTGCTCATAGCACCATTGTGCCACAACCCCGCATCCGCCGCTGATACACTGGGACAGTGCCTAAAGCTCTGCGGCGTCTCATTTTATGGGACTACGAGCGTGGCGTCTGGCAATACGACGTCATCTGCTGCGTCATCCTGATTTTTCTTTTTGCGTCGCCGGCGGCATGGTTCAATGACCAGCCGCGCATTCCCAATGTTTCGCAGGTTAACTCGCCCGCGGGAGAGTCGGCGTTCTGGATCGATACGGAACTCGTGACGTCGATCCCGGAGGACCAGCGCCTCGTGGAAATCAGCCGAATCGTGACCGCCCGAACCCATAAGCCGCATGTCATGAGCCGCCTTGAACCTGTATACGATGCAGAACGTGAGTTAAAGGGCTACATGGCCTTTTCGAAACCTTAAAGTATCTTTCCCGGGATTTTCCACGTCACAATAATCAGGAGGGCCTGAGACATGAACCGCGCCATAAAGTTGGGTGTTTTCGCACTCACGCTCGCAGGCTGGATGCACGCAGCGGAGAGCGCTGACGCGGTGTTCGCGCATATCGATGCGGCGGCAAAAAGCTTCAAGGGAATGACCGCCGATGTGACCGATACGGAGTTCCAGTCGCTCACGAATGACAGCGATTCGAACAAGGGCGTTGTGAAGTTTCTTCGCGTCAAGGCGAATTCGATGCGGGCCGTGATCACGTGGACGAATGGCAGCGGCGGTCTGGAATACAACGGGAAAGAAGGCAAACTCTACAACGCCAAAACGAAAACCGTTGACGTTGTGAACCTCTCCGGCAAACAGAGCACGATCAACAAATATATGGCGCTGGGCGTCGGCGCTTCCAGCGCGGAGCTCAAAGCCGAGTTCGATGTGACCTTCGTCGGCGAGGAGAATGTTGGGGGGCAATCGACCTCCCATCTGAAACTGGTTCCCAAAACTCATGACCCGGCCAGCAGCCTGAAACAGGCCGACCTTTGGTACGCCGCAAACGGTCTCGTCGTACAGCAAAAAATCCTGCACCCCTCTGGCGACTATCAGGTCATGCTCTACAGCAACCAGAAGCTCGGCTCCATACCCGACAAAGAGATGGAGCTCCAGCTCCCGAAAGACGTCACCGTCCAAAAGCACTAATCTTTAATCGACTGAATGAAACCCCGTACTCAACGGCTGGCCTATCTGGACTGGATGCGCGGCCTCGCAGCGATCACTATGCTGCAGGGCCATGTGTTCCATTCGTTCCTGCGCGACGATCTGCGCGGCGGCGGCCCCTACATGGCATCGCAATTCGTGGGCGGCATGCCTCCCGCGATCTTTCTGTTTCTGCTCGGCGTCACCTATTCGTTCGGCATGGATAGCCAGCAGCGCAAAGGCGCGGATGCGTGGGGACGAATCCGCGGCGCTTTGCGGCGCACCGGTCAGATCGCGCTGCTGGCGGTTTTGTTCCGGCTGCAGATGTGGATCGTCTCGATCGATAAAAGTCCCTGGACCGATTTGTTCCGCGTCGACGTGCTGAACAACATGGCTTTCGCGCTCCTGCTGCTCGTGCCCATGGCCGTTTTCACTACGCTCGAACGGATTCGTCTCTGCGCAATTTTGGGAGCGGTGATTGCTGCATTGGGGCCAATCGTTTCGGCGATCGACTGGAATGGCGTCCCGCCGATTGTGAAGAATTATCTGGCGCCGGATACGTTCTATTTCGGCTTCTTCCCGTGGGCCGCATTCGTCGCGTTCGGGATGAGCATCGGCAGTCTGATCCGCACGCTGGATCGCGATCAGATCGGCGTCGCGATGCAGTGGCTCGGAGGCGCCGGCATCGCGGTCGCGTTCGGCGCGTGGTACCTCTCGAACCTGCCATATTCCATCTATCCG
>DASYCD010000110.1:0-15141 GCA_036500405.1 Bryobacteraceae bacterium | reverse complement strand
GTTGTTTCAACCCACCATTTCATTCAAAAAGCGCGGGATGGGGCTGGGGCTTTCGATTGCGCGCAAGAGCGCGCTGCTTTCGGGCGGCGACATTCTGCTGATCGCGGGAGAGCTCGGCGGCGCCGGCTTCCGCGTGGTGCTACCGACGGGGACGAATCATGCCATTGCGGCGAATTCTGGTCGTTGACGACGAGGAGAATATCGGCCGCTCGCTGCGGATGATTTTAGAGCGCGAGGGGTATCAGGTGAACGCGGTGCGTTCGGGGGCGGAGATGCGCGCGTTTCCCGAGCGGACGCGGATGGATCTGTATCTCCTGGATGTCCGGCTGCCGGATGCGAGCGGGATCGATCTGCTGCGCGAGCTGCAGGCGGCTGAGATCACTGCGCCGGTGATCATGATTTCGGGCCACGCGACGATTTCAGACGCTGTGGAAGCGACGCGCGCGGGGGCGTTCGATTTTCTGGAAAAGCCGCTGGGGCGCGACCGGGTGCTGGTGGCGGTGAAGAATGCGCTCGATCAGGGGACGCTGAAGCAGGAGAATAAGCGGCTCAAAGAGGCGGCTGGTCCGGGGTCGCGCATGATCGGAGATAGCCCGGCATTCGAGCGGGCGCTGGAGCAAGCGACGATGGCCGCGCGGTCCGATGCGCGTGTGCTGCTGATTGGGGAATCCGGCACAGGGAAGGAACTGCTGGCGGCGCATATCCACGCGGCGAGTCCGTTTTCGGGCGGACCGTTTGTGAAGGTGAATTGCGCGGCGATTCCTGGCGAGCTGATTGAGAGCGAGTTGTTCGGGCACGAAAAGGGGTCGTTCACGGGCGCGACTGCAATGCGGCGTGGGAAGTTCGAGCTGGCGGACAACGGGACGCTGTTTCTGGATGAGATTGGCGATTTGCATTCGAACTCGCAGGCGAAGCTGCTGCGGGTGTTGCAGGAAGGCGAGTTTCACCGGGTAGGCGGGGAGCAGACGATTCGGGTTTCCGTGCGCGTGCTTTCGGCGACGAATCGCGATCTGGCGGCGATGGTGGCGCAGGGCAAGTTTCGGGAAGACCTTTACTACCGCGTGAGCGTGGTGCCGATTCGCGTGCCGGCGCTGCGGGAGCGGCCGCAGGATATCCGTCCCATGGCGGAGTATTTCCTGGAAGACTTCAGCGCGCGGAATGGATTCCGGCGGCGGGCTTTCGATCCGGAAGTGTGGGACGCGTTCCTCGAATACAATTGGCCGGGGAATGCGCGCGAGCTGCGGAATGCGGTGGAGCGGATGGCGATTTTATCGCCTGGGGATACGCTCACCACGGCGGCGATTCCGCTCGAGCTGAAACTGCCGCGCGATACGGGCAGCCGGTCTAGTGTGCAGCAGGCGCGGGAATCGGCGGAGCGGGATCATGTGCTGCGGGCGCTCGAAGATTCCGGCTGGAACGTGTCGGGCGCCGCGCGGGCGCTCGGCATGGAGCGAACGAACCTGCACAAGCGGATTCGGGCGCTGGGTCTGGCGCGCGGGAAGTAAGGGTTTACTTTACCCGGTTCAGCGGAACTGTGATGGAGCCCATCGCTCCGGACGACGCATCGCGCACAACGACGCGCAGGACTTTGGCGGCGGGCGCGCGGGCGACGACGCGGTGATAGACGAGATCGTTCGCGACGAGCTTCTGGTACGTCTCCGGGGAGAGATTCAGATTCACCGTGTCGTCCATACCACCGTATTC
Organism: Bryobacteraceae bacterium; assembly: GCA_036500405.1. Classification (GTDB taxonomy): domain Bacteria; phylum Acidobacteriota; class Terriglobia; order Bryobacterales; family Bryobacteraceae; genus BOG-234. Next base: position 13,437 of record DASYCD010000110.1, on the reverse strand, counting down.
TGTGCCCTGATCGTCACGCTGGACGAAGAGCACGTCGAGACGGCCTTGCCAGTGCGATTGGTCCTGGCGGAGGCCGATCGAGGAATGATCGACTTTCATGGTGATGTCGAGCGATGACGGGTTGTTAGCCGCCGGTTTGACGCTGGCTGTCACGCCCATGGAGGTGGCGTCGATCGGGCTCCAAACGGCGTCGCGGAGTTCGGCCTGGCGGGACTCTTCGTCTTCCGGCTTTGTTGCGATATCAAAGTAGCCTTTGCGATAGCGCAGCTTCACGCCCGAATGATTCGGGAGATCGACGTCGATCTTGTGGAATTTGCCGTCGAAGCGGTCATCGGAGGGATAGAAGCCGATCGTGTAGGTGACGCGGGAATCGTCGGCGGCTGAGTCGATCGCGTGCGCGAGGTCGTTGGTGTTGTAGAAGGCGCGTCCGCCGGTGCGGCTGGCGACTTCCTGCATGGTCTGCTGCTCTTTGACGCCGATAGGCGGGCCCATCATGGGCCTGCGGGGGGCGGAGCGCGTCTCAGCGGAAAAGCGCGGGTCAGTCATCAGGCCGCGGGCATCCACCGGGTACACGGCCATGTTCGCGTCATTCATGGCGCGCATCGTGCGGTCCACTTCTTCGGTGAAGGTGCGCTGGTCCACGGCGGGATTGTGCCAGTCGGCGAGGCTGTCGAAACCGATATCGAGCGGGAAGCCGCCTGAGACCCAGATCAGATTTTTGCGACCGGGAAGCTGGGCCATGTGCTCGGCGATGAATTCGAAAGTGCGGAGTGTGGCGAGGACGCGGTCGGTCGTATAGAACGACCGCTCGGCGGGACTGGTACCGCCACCGGCGCGACTGATGTCGTCGAACACCGCGCTTTCCACCTGGAGTGCCCCCATGGCGTCCTGGCGCGAGGTATCGGGCAGGGTCCAGTTTTTATCGGAATTGAGACGCTGGAGAAGGGATGCGGAGTCGGACGTGTAATCGTGCAGGACTCTCAGCGAACCTCCGAAGGCGTAGAGGCCGACGTGATCGGTAGGCTTCAGGGTGCGGAGGTAACGGATGATCTGGCCTTTCGCGTAGATCTGATCGGCCGGGCGGGTGTTGCGAGTGTCGAAGAGAATGACCGTGACGCCGGAAGGAATTGCGCCGTTGGGATCGCGGTTCGAAAAAGTAGTGGCGGGGGTGGCGCCGGGAATTGGCAAGGCGGCGGGCTGCTCGGGGCTGTTTACGCTCGCCGCGAGCGCGCCTGCGGTTTCCATCGAAAAAATACCGATTGTCTGCGGCTTGCCGTTGACGCGGACGCGGAAATCTTCTTTTTTGAGAGAGGTGTCCGGGTGGCCGTCGTGACCCTGAGCGATGACGCTTAACAGTACGAGGCGCGTGGTGGCCTTCAGGAGAAGCGGTTGATCCTGTTGCTGGGCTCCTGATTGAACTGCAAGTAGAGCTGCGGAAACTGCTACTGCGAGAATCGTTTTCATTTGGGGCAGACCCTCCCGGTATATCTAACGCCGTTCTGTGCTCCGAGGTTGCGGTTTTCGAAGCACGTGATAGGCTGGGCGCAGTGACGAAAGATACAGCAAAACACCGTCTCAACTCGCGCGTCGGTCAGCTCCAGGTGGAGTCGGCCTTCGAAGTGCTTGTGCGCGCCAGAGCCCTTGAAAAACAGGGGCGCAGCGTCATTCATCTCGAAATCGGCGAGCCTGATTTTCCCACTCCGCCACATATTATTGAAGCCGGCAAGCGCGCGATGGACGAGGGCTACACGAAATACGGCCCTACCGCGGGGCTTCCGGAACTTCGTGAATCGATCGCCCGATATATTTCACGCACGCGTGGGCTGACCGTGGATCCGGCCGGGGTTTGCGTGGTGCCGGGCGCGAAGCCGATCATGTTTTTCACGATGCTGGCGCTGATTGAGCCGGGCGACGAGGTGATTTATCCCGATCCGGGCTTCCCTATTTATGAATCCATGATTCGGTATACGGGCGCTGTGCCGGTGCCGATTCCGCTGGTGGAAAGCCGCGGGTTTTCGTTTGACCTGGATATTTTCCGCAGCAAACTTTCGGACAGGACCCGGATGGTGATTCTGAACTCGCCGGAAAATCCGACGGGCGGGACGATTCCGCCGGAAGATATGGCGCAGATCGCGGCGATGCTGCGCGATCGCGACGTGATGGTGCTGAGCGATGAAATCTATACCCGGCTTTGCTACGACACGGCGCCGGTTTCGATCGCAACGTTCGAGGGAATGCAGGAGAAAACGATTATCCTCGACGGCTTTTCGAAAACGTATTCAATGACGGGATGGCGGCTGGGGTACGGCGTGATGCCGCTCTGGCTGGCGGAGGTCGTGAATACGCTGATGGTGAATTCGAATTCCTGCACGGCCACGTTTACGCAGCGGGCGGGGATTGCGGCGCTCGAAGGTCCGCAGGATTGCGTGGAGCAGATGGCGGCGGAGTTCCGCAAGCGGCGTGATGCGTTCTGCGGGGGGCTGAATACGATTCCGGGATTTCGGTGTCCGCTGCCGGGCGGGGCGTTTTATGCGTTTGTGAACGTGCAGGAGACGGGGATCGGGTCGAAGGAGCTGTCGGATTATCTGCTGAGCGAGGCGGGCGTGGCGTGTCTGAATGGCGGGGCGTTCGGCGCGCAAGGGGATGGGTACATCCGGTTCAGCTATGCGAATTCGCTGCCGAATCTGCTGGAGGCGGTGGAGCGGATCAAAAAAGTTTCGCCGCGGTGGGCTAAGTAGTGACGCGGCGATTCTGGTTGATTCCGCTGGTTTGTCTGGCCGCGACCGCGCTGGATGCGCGAGTCACCAGGATCGAGATCACCTCGCGCGCGGTGGCTTTCAATGGGCAAGCGTTCGGCGCGGTAGGGCAGTTCGAAAAAATCAAGGGCATCGCGAGCGGGGAGATCGATCCGAAGGACCGGCGCAATGCCCTGATCACGGATATCGACAAGGCGCCGCGCAATGCCCGTGGGCTTGTGGAGTACCGGACGAATTTCACGCTGGTGAAGCCGGTGGACATGAACAAGTCGTCCGGCGTGCTGCTCTACAACATCGTGAACCGCGGGGGCCATGGTGGACCAGCGGAATTTCACGTCGGGGGCGATCCGGGCGATGGGTTCCTCTATAAACTCGGACAGGCGATTCTGTGGAGCGGGTGGCAGGGCGATATTCCGCTGTTTACGGATGGCTCGGATCATGAGGGGATCGATGTGCCGGTGGCGCGGGGTGTCACGGGTCCGGTGTGGGATCGGATCACGGGAGCGAGCGGCAATACGCAGGCGCTGCCTGGATTCCATGGACGGGAACCTGCGACGCTCGATACCGCGAAAGCCCGGCTGATTTCGGCTGTTTCGGAATCGCCGGAAGGCGTAAAGCGCGGCGTGGTCACGATTCCTTCGTCAGACTGGGCGTTCGCGGATTGCCGCACGACGCCGTTTCCCGGCAAGCCCGATCCTTCGCGGCTGTGCCTGAAGAGCGGCTTCGATCCGGCGCTGCTCTATGAGGTTGTCTACACCGCGAAGAATCCGTACGTTCTCGGGGTAGGGATGGCGGCGATGCGGGATGTGGTGTCGTTCTTCCGCTACAGCGCGAAGGACGATACGGGAACTACGAACCCAATTGCGGGAGCGATTCCGCATGTGATCGCGATGGGGAATTCGCAGTCGGGGCGGTTTGCCAAAACGTTTCTCAATCTTGGATTCAATGAAGACGAGAAGGGAAAGATCGTTTGGGATGGGCTGAACGCACGAATCGCCGGGATGATGGGCGGATTCAATGTGCGATTCGCGAAGCCCGGCGATATGGCGGAGATGTACGATCCGAGTGCGGATGGTCCCCTGTGGTGGGGCGATTACGCGGATATAGTGCGCGACCGGCCGGCGTGGGGTTTGCTGCATCGGTGCACTGCGACGAAGACGTGTCCGAAGATCACGGAGACCTATGGCGGGCCGGAATTCTGGTATAGCCGGGGCACGGTGGGAATTGCGGGAACGACCGGGAAAGAGGATCTGCCGCTGCCGCAGAATGTGCGGCGCTACTACCATCCGGGGACGCCGCATGGAGGCGGTCGCGGCGGCTTCGCGTTGGGCACGGCGTCAGGCGATCCGAGGGTATTCGCGTCGAATCCGAATCCGGAGAAGGAGACAGATCGCGCGCTTTATGTGGCGCTGGTGGATTGGGTGGTGAAGGGTGTTGCGCCGCCACCGAGTGCCTATCCGCGAGTGAGCGATGGAACGCTGGTTCCAGATACATCAGCGGCGATGGGATGGCCGGCGATTCCGCATGCGCCGAAACCGGACGGGGTGGTGAATCCTGTGCTCGATTACGATTACGGGCCGGGTTTCCGGTACAACGATGAATCGGGCGTGATCAGTAACGTGCCGCCGAGGATTAAGCGCGTGATTCCGACGTTGGTTCCGAAGGTGGATGCGGATGGGAATGAGATGGGCGGTTTGCCGTCACTCCTGCAGCGTGTGCCGCTGGGGACGTATACAAGTTGGAGCCCGATTCCGGAAGGACCGCTCGCCGGGCGTGAGAAATCTTTGGCCGCGGGATATGTGCCGTTTGCGCGGACGAAGGCTGAGCGTTTGGCGAGTGGGGATCCGCGGCTGTCGATTGAAGAGCGGTATCCGAATGCGGCGGCGTATTATGCGACTGGGGTGAAACAGGCGAATCTGATGGTGCAGCAGCGGGTGCTGTTGCCGGAGGATGCGATTCGGTTGCTGAATCAGATGGTTACTGATCTGAAGCGCTGATCACTTGCCTGCGGCAGAACCAGGGATAGGCAGCGGGAATCAGATAAAGGGTCAGGATTGTTGCCGTAAACAGACCGCCTATCACCACTGTCGCGAGAGGCCGCTGAACTTCAGCGCCCTGGCTTTGCGAAAAGGCCATCGGCAAAAACCCGAGGCTCGCCACCATGGCCGTCATCAGTACGGGGCGAAGCCGCATGGATGCGCCCCTCCGGATTGCGAGCGCAACGGGCGCACCCGCCGCGCGGAGCTGGTTGATGCAACTGACCATCACGATCCCGTTGAGAACCGCCACGCCAAACAAAGCGATGAAACCGATGGAGGCCGAGAGGTTCAGATTCAAACCACTCAGCCACAGCGCGCCGATGCCTCCAACCAGTGCGAAGGGTACCGCGCACAGAATGAGAAAGCTCTCGCCAACGGACGCGAACGTCGCGTACAGCAGCGCGAAGATCGCGACGATGGATAGAGGCAGGACGATCACCAGCCGTCTGGAGGCGCGGGCCTGGTTCTCGAATTGGCCGCCCCACTCGACGGAATAGCCAGCCGGCAGATTCAGCTTCTCTCGTGCTTCACGCTGGGCTTCGGCCACAAAGCTGCCCAAATCCCGCCCCCGGACGTTACTCTGCACGACAATCCTGCGCCGGGCCTGTTCGCGCGAAACGATTTCCGGACCGTGAGCCCGTTCCACATGCGCGATCTGGTTCAGACGGACCAATTCTCCGGCAGGCGACCGCAGCGGAAGATCGCCAAGCTGATCCACATCCCCCCGCCACGCCTCCGGCAGACGAATGGCAATGGGGAAACGGCGTTCGCCCTGGATCAGTTCAGATACCGGCAAGCCACCCGAAGCCGAATCGACGACTTCTCTCACGGTCGAGACGTTCATCCCGTAACGCGCCAGAGCAGCGCGGTCAATATCGATGTGCAACTCTCCCACGCCAGAGATGACTTCCGCCTGTACGTCCGCCGAACCGTGAATTCCGGAAAGTATGCGCGACGCGGTGGAAGCGAGCCGTTGCAGCACGTCAGGGTCTTCGCCAAAAATCTTCATCGCCACATCGGCTTTGATGCCGGACACTACTTCATCCACTCTCATCGCCATGGGCTGCGTGAAGTTGTATGAGACGCCGGGAACCGATTCCAGCCGGCTTGACATCGCCGAGACAAGGCCTTCTCGATCCCGCGCGGTGGTCCACTGCTCGCGTGGCTTGAGCGTGAGGTACACATCGGCTTCGTAGACGCCCATGGCTTCCGTGGCGACATCGGGCCTGCCCAGTTTGGTGGTAACGCTGATCACTTCCGGAAAAGTGCGCAGAATCTTCTCGATCCTGTTACTGATGCCGATCGATTCGGGCAGCGAAATTCCGGGCAGCTTACGGGTGGTGATCAGTAATGATCCTTCGTCGAGACGCGGCATGAATTCCGTTCCGATATAGCGGAGCGAGCCGATCCCCACCACAATTACCGCCAGCGCGGATATTAATGCCAGTTGCCTGTGGTTGAGGACAAACTCGAGCGAACGGCTATAGCGTCCCCGAAGCCAATCGAACCACGCGGAGTGTGCTTCCTTCGCGTTTCGCAGAGCAAAACTGCCCAAAACAGGGACGACGGTAAGCGAGAGGAGAAGCGAGCCAAGCAGCGCCGAGCAAACGGTAATGGCCATCGGACGGAACATGCGGCCCTCCAGATCTTCCAGAAAGAAGATCGGCAGGTATACCGCAATAATGATGGCGACTCCGAAGATAATCGGCCGGGTCACTTCGCGTCCGGCTTCGCGAATGGTGCGGAGCGGATGAGCGCCGCCATCTTCAGACACACGGCGAACGGAATTCTCCATCATGACGACTGCGCCATCGACGATCATTCCAAAATCGACCGCGCCAAGACTCATCAGATTCGCCGAAATTCCGAATACCGCCATGCCGACGAAGCCGAACAGCATGGAAAGCGGGATGACCAGCGCGACTATGAGCGCTGCGCGAAAATTCCCGAGGAACGTCAGCAGAACCAGAATGACCAGGACACCGGCTTCGAGCAGATTGTGCCGCACGGTATGGATGGTTGCTTCGATCACCTGCGACTGATCGTAGAACGAATGAATCTGGATGCCTGGCGGCAGGTGAAACTCCGCGAGGGCGTTTTTCACCCGCTCGATCACCTGCAATCCGTTCTCGCCCTTTTGCTGAATCACCATGCCCGATACAGTCTCGCCGCGGCCGTCCCGCAATACTGCGCCCTGGCGCGGAACCGCCGCGATCTTCACCTGGGCCACGTCGCGGAGAAATACCGGCGTCCCCGCGCGGGCCAGAAGGATGACGTTGCCAAGATCCGCCTCATTCGCCGCTCTGCCGCGGCCGAGCATCGTGATCTGCTCAGACCCGGCATCGAGGAAGCCACCGCCAAAGTTCGCATTGTTTTCCTGAACCCGGGCAATTATGTCGTGCATGGTGAGGCCGTAGCGCTGGAGAGCATTGGGATCGGGCTGGATTTCATATTGGCGGCTCTCGCCGCCCCAGCTGTTGACCTCCGTCACGCCGGGAACAGTCCGGAGCATGTAGCGGAGCTGCCAGTCGTGCAGCAGCTTCCGATCCATCAGCGACATCGGCCCATCGACGGTGTATTGGTATACCTCGCCGAACGCCGTCGCCACAGGCCCGAGCGACGGCTGCAGCCCGGCCGGAAGTCGCGACTGGGCCTGCTGGATTCGTTCATTCACGAGTTGACGCGCGAAGTAAAGGTTGACGGCGTCGTCGAAAACAACGGTGATTGTGGAGAGGCCGAGTTTGGAAGTGGAACGCACAACCTCCGTTTTGGGTAAGCCCATCAGCGCGCTTTCGAGCGGAAACGTCACCAGACGATCGACTTCTCCGGGGGGCATGGCCGGACATTCGGTTGTGATCACAACCTGGTTGTTGGTCAGATCGGGAAAAGCATCTACGGGTATGCGCCAGGCAACGTATCCGGCCCCGGCAATGAAAATTGCGGTTGCCGCGAGTACAGCCCATGGGTTATCGATAGCGAAATCCACAATTCCACGGCGCATGGCTATTCGCCGCCTTTCGAACGATTGAGCAATTCGCTTCTCAGACCGAAGCTTCCCTGCACAACGACGCGGTCTCCGGGCTTGAGCCCACTGACGACCTGAATTCGCTCCCCCACACTCTGGCCGGTCACCACTGGCTGGGGCCGGTAGTGAGACGCCGCGGTTTCCAGAAATACGCTGGACTTTCCCTCAACGTCCTGAATCGCGGCGCGTGGAATCGTGATGGCTTCGGGTATTGCCTGGCGAAGAATATCGACGGTCGCGAACATCTCCGGCTTCAGCAATCCCTGTTCATTGGGAACCGCGACGCGAACCTCGAGAGTGCGGGTTACCGGATCGAGCTGTTCTCCCAGCTTTTCGATCCGGCCGTGGAAGTTTCGGCCGGGCCATGCGCGAACCTGCACATTCACAGACTGGCCCGGGCGAAGTGATGAGAGGTCCGCTTCATTGACATTGGCGATCACCCAGAGCAACGAAGGGTCGGTGATCGCCATCAGCGCCTCACCGGCGGTCGCTACCGATCCGACGGTGGCTTTGCGCTCGATCACCACGCCGGCGGCCGGCGCGCGGACCGGAACAGTATCTACATCTTCCGGAATTCCGGACTTGCCGATCGGCACCTCGAGGACTTCGACCAGATGCGTCCGCTCACTATCCATCTGCGCCGCCGCGGCGTCCACAGCGGCGCGCGAGCTATCCCATTCGGTTTCGGCCTGATCGGCCTGCTCCTTCGATATGGCCTGCAGAGCGAGCAGCCGATGCGCGCGGTCACGGACGCGCTGCGCATAATCCGAACGTTCCTGCGCCTGACGCAGAGCGCTGCGCGCTACAAGATAAGCGGCGCGCGTATCGTGTATTTCGTGGCTATGCAGACGGAGCACAATCTCGTCTTTCACGACATGGTCGCCGAGGTTCACTTCGACTGAACCGATGCGTCCGGAAACGTGCGCGCCGACCCGCCAGGTTCGATCTTCATTTGGAGCGACCTGACCCGTTGCCTGGATATCGCTCGTGATGGATTCCGGCCGGATCGCTTCGGTCTGTATATTGCCAGCCTGCACAGCAGCGGGGGAAAGCGTAATCTCTCCGCTTGTTCCCGATATGGCCGCGCCGGGAGCGGGACTGGGCAGAGTGGCGCTGTCCGCCTTTGCGGACTCGTGACCACAACCCGTAATTCCAAAGAAAGCCACGGCGCAGAGCAGCGTGGCGAAGACTCTGCGTACAACGCTCATAGTTCATCTCCCTGGGAAAGTTTCAGATTCACGATGCTTTGCTGCAGTTCCGCGAGGGAACGAAAGTAGAGGACCTCGGTCTGAATGCGGACGCGCTCCGCATCCAGGAAACGAAGCAGATCCACGCCGCCTTCCCGCCAGGCGGCGTTGGCGATTTGAGCCACATCCCGGGTCCTGGTCCGCAAGGGAGCGATTGTTTGCTCGAGCGCGGACCGTTTGGCCGCGTAGTTCCGGCTGGCTGCTTCGAACTCGGTTCTCACCTGAATCCGCAGCGCCTCGGCGAGATGCCGCGCATGACTACTTTCCGCTTCCGCGGCGGAAATGTTCCCCTGATTGCGATTGCGCACAGCGAGCGGAATACTGACAGCGCTGTAAAGCGTGTCGAATCCCGCGGTGCGCTTGTAGCCAAGCTGAAATTCCGGATCTGTCTTCGCGTTTGCTTTCTGCAGCGCGACATTTTGATCCGACTGGCGCACGAGGGCTTCAGCGGCAATGACATCTTTGCGCCGCCGCAAAATGTCTTCCATGGGAAGGAGAGCTGGAGGAGTGAGTTCTTCGAGGGAATCCCACAGGACCGCCGCCGGCAGATCCGGTTTCCCCATCTCGCGGGCGAGCGCGATACGCGCCAGGTCCGCATCCTGTTCCGAGCGGCGGCTGGTGGCAAGGAGTTGATCGTGTTCAATCTCGATCCGCATCAGATCGATTCCGGGCAGAGCGCCTTCGTTCACACGGGAGCGGTTGAATTCCACGATCTGACCGAACGTGGCGAGGTCCTGATGATAGAGGTCCACGATACGGCTGGCGGCCACGGCGTTCCAGTATGCCGCCGCGACGCGGCCCCTGAGTTGCGCTTCCAGCATGTCGCGCTCGCTCTCCGCCTGCGTTACCCCTGCCGCCGCGTAGTCCATGCGGCGTTCGCGCTTCTGGCCGCGTTCGACAACCTGCGCGCCGTAAACATAGGTATCGGTCTCGCGCCAGAATGGCTGCCCCGGAGATTCCCATGCCCGCAGGTTTTCACTCTGGACGACTACGCGCGGATTCGGCTTGAGGGCCGCCTGGAGACGGAGACTTTGAGCCTCCGCAACGCGGTCTGAATTCGCAAGCAGAGCAGGATTACTTTCCGTCGCCGCCGCAAGAGCCTGCTGCAGGCTGAAATGAGCGGGCGCCGGAGCATCTTCTGCCCGAATACCGGCGCTCATGAGGGCGACGAGCAGGATAGATCGTAAATAGCGATTCTTCACAATGATTCTTCACCATTCCTTCGCAGGTGTTCACATTTCCGATTCGCGCGTGATGGCGGCAACGAGCGTTTCGCGTCTCGCAGACGGAAAACGAGCGGCGCTTGCGCACGATAAAAGGAATCCGCGCTGCCTCGCCGAAAAGCGCGACGCAATGCGGCGCTGGAATCGTTGTTATGCGATTCCGGCCGGGGATACGCGTTCAGTCGCGGAGCATCAATACGGCGCGATGGCTGGACCGAACGCCCGCGGGATGTGGTTTGGTGTTACGAGAGAAAAGCTTTAGGAGGGGGATGCCGGAGATCGGACAGGCGTTCGTACTCGAGCAGCGTTGAATCCATTCGAAATTCGCGGACCGGGGGTTCGAATGTCGTCACTACGGGCGTTATCAGTAGCGCGGAACCGCAGAAGATGCAACCGTCATCGGGCAGAGAAGGCGCATGGACTTTCAATGGGAGGGAGTAGCGATGGCCGCTCGAAGCGGGTTGAATGCGTTGTGCGGCCCACTCCGAGGCGCTCATCGATGCGGACGGATCGCTGGAGTCGAATTCCAGAAAATCCGCCGCACCGGTGAGGAGCAGAAGGACCGCGACGATCCGGCAGAGGGGCGACGCCATGCGCATCCTTATGTTATCCGAAGTTCAACAGGACGGCAACGAGAAGTTCGGACGGCAGATTGGAAGAGGCGTCTATTTCTTTGTGCTCTTGCTGAACCACTGGTGGAATTTGGCCTTTGTTTTTTCAGTGAAGCTTTTTTCCACGACAGGTTTCGGCGCGGGCGCGGTGACCGGCAACGCGTCAAGAGCATCTGATTCGCTTACAGGCTTGACCTCGCACGGACGAGTGCCCGCCGGGCGTACCGCATTGCCGTTCATCGTGTAATCCCGGCGAATTCTGGCGCCGGTTTTGTCTTCCACACAGACCGAGAACTCACCCTGCTTCGCCAGAACCGGTAGATACCCGCGCTCGCGGCGCTGGATATACGCGGTCTCGTAGCGATGATGCCGGAGGCTCCAGACGAACACGCGGTAGCTATCGAAATCGTAATCCTCGCCGAGAGATGCGACGGTCGTCCAAAGCCAGATGTCTTTCTGTTCGCCGCCATCATCAATCTTGCCGATGGAGAAATACGACATGATGCGGTGTCCTTCGGCGTATTGGGCGACGTCATCCGGGATGAGCATGTAAACGCGGCTGGTGAGCACCCATCCGGTCTGGCCGTTGTGCGTGCGGATCAGCGTCCAGTCATCCTGCGCGACGGGCGGCGTGTCGTTATCGGCGTCAACGCCGCGTTCCTTCGAGAGCGCAATCCAGTCGACCGGCGGCTCCGGCGCTGCGGGGGCCGGGGGCGGTGGCACGATTTCCTTCTTCGGCTTCTTCGGCGGCCCGGTCGCCTTCCGGATGGGCCGCGTCAGCTCGCGCTTCGGCCGTTTGGCGTTGCGAGCCGTCACTCGGCGCGCAATCACCTCGAAAACTTCCTTTTCCTTCACCTGAAGGAAACTGGCGGACGTGCGGCTGGGTTCAGTGTGCACGTTCAGCAGGTCGTATGTTGTGGCCTTACCCTGCGCAGGAAGGCCCGCAGTCTGCTCGGCCAGCTTTCGCAGGCGCAGCATCTGGGCTTTATCGAGAAGCTGGCGATCGTCGGTCCAGCCTTCGATTCCCTTTTCCGTACGAACCTTGTACCAGAGCCGGCGTTTCCCGACGATTTCGACATGATCGCCGTGATGTCCTACCGCGACGGTGGGCGATTTCGTATCGATCTCTTTGCGGATATTGAGCGCTGCGGGGCCGATGTAGGCGTCGCCGATGGAAGGCGCGCGCTCCTCATCTGAGCCGCACGCGCTCAACAGAAGTGCGGCCGCCAGGATGCCGCAGCCGAGTACAGCCTTCAAGCCATTGCCTCTCGCAGCGCCGCGAGTTTCCGGAGCGCGGCTCCGGAATCGATGGACTCCACCGCCATTGCGACGCCCGTCTTCCAGTCTGCTGCTTTATCAGACGCAACAAGCGCCAGCGACGTATTCATCAAAACGATATCGCGGGGTGCGCCGGGATCTCCGGCGAAAATCGCTTCGGCAATCGCCTTGTTTCGCGCCGCATCGCCACCGAGCAACGCATCAAAAGGATGCCGCGGCAGTCCGAAATCTTCGGGAGAGAGCGTCATCGACGTGACTTTTCCGTCTCGTACGTCAAACACGCGAGCAGGACCGGTGACAGTGAGCTCGCCGAGACCGTCGGACCCGTGAACCACGTATCCGCGCTGGAGTCCGAGCCGGGCGAGAGCTCCGGCGATCTTTTCCGCCGCCTCTTCCGACCAGGCGCCGGTCACCTGAACTTCGGCGTCCGCGGGGTTCGACAGCGGCCCCAGATAGTTAAATGCGGTTCGCATCTTCAACTCCAGCCGCACCGGCTGGACGTGCTTCATCGCGGTGTGAAACGCCGGGGCGAAGAGGAATGCGATCCCCGCCTCGCGGATGGCGCGAGCCGCGACTTCCGGAGTGACCGTGGTTCGCACTCCGAAGGATTCCAGGAGGTCGGCGCTGCCGGTTTGGCTCGAAATCGACCGATTGCCATGCTTGGCGACGCGCATTCCTGCGCCGGCCACCACGATCGCAGTCACGGTCGAAATATTGAAGGTGCCTTTACCGCCGCCACCCGTGCCGCACGTGTCGAGCAGGGGCCGAAAAGAGGGGTCGAGCGGCAGCGGAGTGGACGCGGCGCGCATCGCCCGCGCGAAGCCGGTCAATTCATCCGCAGTTTCGCCTTTCATTCGCAGCGCGGTCAGAAAAGCCGAGGTCAAAACCGGCGTGGATTCACCGGCGAGCAGGGCTCGCATGGCGTTTTCCGCTTCCTCTTCCGTGAGGGAACGGCCGCCTGCAATGGCGTGGAGCAAATCGAGCGTCATGTTAAAGTTGAAGCTTCGGGAAAGACGGCGGGAGCCGCGTTTCCTCTAAGTTCCAGCATAGTCCAGATGAAAATTCACGAGTATCAGGCCAAATCAATTCTGGCCAAATACAATGTCCCCGTGCCACGCGGGGAGGCGGCGTCCAGCGTCGCCGAAGCCGGGGCGATTGCGAAGAAACTCGGCGGGAGCGTCGTAGTCAAAGCGCAAATTCATGCGGGCGGACGCGGCAAGGGCGGCGGCGTGAAAGTCGCGAAGGACGAAGCGGAAGC
>DASYCD010000109.1:0-7554 GCA_036500405.1 Bryobacteraceae bacterium | reverse complement strand
CCACCGGCAAGTTCATGCTGGTGACGAATCAGGATTCCAACAACATCGTGATCTATAAGGTGGACCAGAATACCGGCGCACTCACCGCGACGGGCGACACGGTATCGAGCGGGGCGCCGGTCGATCTCGCGTTCCTGAAGTAGCCGTGCTGCTTTCGTGATGCAGGTCGAGATCGCGAAACGGAGAGACGGCGTCATGCTGCCTACTTGCCCTGCACGATCTGACACATTTTGCTGTGGAGAGCGTGCTGGGGGGATAGCCGCGGCTTGTTTTGGCTGCTGAGCGAAGGCTGGGATTTCGACGATACGACCGGGAAGGGCGAGAAGGGTCGGCTGCCGGCTGAACGCAGGCGAGGTGGAACGTATCGTTGATCCGTTTTTCGTTGAGCAGGCGAGTGGCGCGCGGTGGAGCCGGGCAGTGTGTTACACCTGAAATTTCCCTCATGAAACCTCTTCAGATTGGTCTTCTCGGCATTGATCATCGTCACAGTTTCGGCATGCTTGGCGGCATGCTGGCTACCGGCGCGACGTGTAAGGCGTGGTGGACGGAAGGTACGCCGGCGACGCACGCGGGATTCGTGAAACGATTCCCGGATGTACCGCGTGCGGAGACCGTGGGTGAAGTTCTGGACGATCCTTCGATCGAGCTGGTGCTGATTGCGGCGATTCCGTGCGGTCGCGCCGATCTGGCGATTCGCTGCATGGAGAGCGGCAAAGACGTGATGCTGGATAAGCCTGGCTGCACGACGCTTGACGATCTGGCGCGCATTCGTGCGGCCGAGGCGAAGACGGGGCGGATCTGGTCGGTCGATTTCTCGGAGCGCTTCGAAGTGCCGGCGGTGATCAAGGCGGAAGAGCTGGTGAGGGCAGGGGAGATCGGCAAGGTAGTGCAGACGATTGGGATCGGACCGCATCGTCTGAACCGGGCTCTGCGCGATAGCTGGTTTTTCGACGATAAGAAATACGGCGGGATTCTGTGCGATATCGCATCGCATCAGGTGGATCAGTTTCTGGCGTTCACGGATTCGAAGGATGCGGAGATTGTGTCGGCGTCAGTGGGGAACTTCGCGAATCCCGGCGACCCTGGGCTGCAGGATTTCGGTGAGATCCTGTTGCGGAGCGGCGATGCGCAGGGGTACATTCGGGTCGACTGGTATACGCCGGATGCTTTGCAGAACTGGGGCGATGGGCGGTTTTTCCTGCTGGGCACCGAAGGGTACATTGAGCTTCGGAAGTATGCCGATATCAGTGGCCGCGAAGGGACGGATCATTTGTTCATCGTGAATAAGACTCGGAACGAGTACTTCGATTGCTCAAAGATCCCGCTGACGTATTTCGAGCGGCTGGCGAATGATGTCAGGAACCGGACGGCTACCGCGATGACCTTCACCCACGCGGCGACAGTAACGGAACTGGCTATCAAAGCGCAGGCGATGGCGACGCGCAGGGGTTATCTGAAATAGCGCTTCCGAATGGAAAGCAAAACTCTACATTACTGCGTGCGTCGTGCTGCCACACGGGCGCGAAGTCGCGCGAAAACCTCTTTACCGTCCACAGGTTTTACTCGACCGCTCTCCATCTCGTCATACCGGTGATCGAGATTAGTTCTGACATCCGCCAGTTCGTCATACAGGTCAAGGACCGTATCTGCGAGCAATTCATCCGTGTTGCGTCCGCTATCTTGTACAACTGATCCAGCTTTGCTTTTACATCTGCGCTGAAATGCACTTCCACGATGCGTGTCTCTGATTGAATGATCGCGTGTCGTGGCGAAAGTTGACGGATTCCTCCGCGGAATTACCTATGGTTCGCGAACCAGCCGGAAGCCGATCATGCGGTGGCTTTGGAGGCTGGGCCAAGCGGCGGATCTTGCGTAGGTGCGCAGGTCGAACGGTTCTTCGAAGAACGTGCCGCCACGAAGAATCTTGTAGGCGCCGGTTTCCGGCCCCTTCGGGTTCTTTGCGGGTGACACGGAATAGTAGTTCTCGCTGTACCAGTCCGAGCACCACTCCATCACGTTGCCGGCCATATCCATCGCGCCGTAGGGCGATGCGCCGTTGTGCGTCTGGAGCCCATCATGCGTTCCGCCGTCGAACGTGCCGACAATCATTCCCGTATCGAACATCTGCGCGCCCACGTAGTTCGCGTAAGAATGATCGATCGTGTTGCCCCAGGGATAGCGCCGCTGATCTGTGCCGCGCGCGGCCTTCTCCCACTCGGCTTCGGTCGGCAGGCGGTACTTCTTCCCAGTGATCTTCGAGAGCCAGTTGCAGTACGCTACCGCGCCATCCCAATTCACGCCCAGCACCGGGTAGTTGTCCGTCCCCGGCGTACCGCCGCCGTGATTCTGCGCTTGCGTCCAGTACGGAATCTGATTCTTCGGCAGCGCGCGATGGCCCGGCCAGAGCGACAAGTCGTCGTAGTCGGGACTGTTCCGGAATGCGGTCCACTCGGCATTCGTGATTTCGTACTTACCGATATAAAACGCATCCACGTCGACGGTGTGGACCGGACGCTCGCGCGGCATTCCATCGCCGAAGTTATCGCCCATTTTGAAGGGGCCGGCCGGCACGTAAAGGAAATCGCCATGACCGTCGCTTACTGTTTTGGCAGGAGCCTTGGCCGCCGGCGCCGATTCGGAGCGCGTCGCGAGGAACGCCAAACTCAAACAAGCAACAGCAGTCAGAAGAAGCGAACGCCGCATCAGTTCTTTGCCCCCGTCTGGGTGGTGGGAAGGAATCCCGTCATCTTCAGGAAGTGTTCGAGCCGTGGCATCCAGTCTTCGTATTCCGGCGCGCCGAAGCCGCTGCCGAATCCGTGATGGCCTTTCTCATAGAGGTGCAGTTCCGCTACCGCGCCCGCGCGGGTGAGGTCCATGAAGAACTGCGCCGCAGGCAGCGACTGCCCCATATCCGCTTGCGAGGCCACCATGAACGTTGGCGGATAATCTTTCAGGTTCTCGCCAGGAACGCCGCGTCCCGCCGCCGCACCGTAGACGAATGCCAGATAATCCGGCTTCGAACTGAACCGCCCTATAGGATCGGTCGCGTTCGGGTCGCCCGGTCCCGCGGTCACCATGAAGGGCCGCATCAGGCCGCCGCCCGCTGAAAAGCCGATGAATCCGATCTTTGCCGGATCGAGCTTCATCTCCGCTGCCTTCGACCGCACCACCTGCACGGCGCGCTTGCCATCGTCGCTGCGCGCCTGCGTGTTGTAGGTCGGCGACATCCGGTAGGTCAGCACGAACGCGGTCACGCCCCACTGGTTGTACTGCTCGGCGATATCCATGCCTTCCGCGCCGTACATCAGCATGATGTTCGATCCGCCTGGCGCCACGATCACCGACGCGCCGTTCTTCTTATTGGCCGGCGGTTCGAAGACCGTAAGGAAAGGATTATCGAGCGGGCCATCGCCTTTCGCGCCGGGTACGGTCCCTTCTGTCCAGAGCGGAATGTTGTAGTTGATGATCGGCTTAACGGCTCCGGCCGCCTTCTTCGCCGGGGCATCCGCGGCGCTGAGCATTCCGCACAGCGAGAGCGCTGTCACGGCAGCGAGACAGAACTTGTTCATGGGTTGAATTATGACAGATGCGCCACGATTTTCGCCAGCAGCGCGACCCTGTCGGCGAGCCTCTCCACCAGTACGCTTTCGTGGGCGGCGTGCGCACCTTCGCCAACTGCGCCGATGCCGTCGAGCGTCGGCACGCCGAGGGCCGCGGTGAAGTTGCCGTCAGAGCCGCCTCCGGTTGAGGATTCCTCCAGCGTGACGCCCAGATCCGCAGCGCAACGCTGCGCGAACTGGAAGAGTTCGGCGATGCCGCGAGTCCGCTCCATGGGCGGCCGGTTCAGACCGCCGGTGACTTCGATCGAACAGCGGCGGTCGAACGGTTTCAGGGCGCGAAATTTCTTTTCGAGCGCGGCGCCCTCGCGCGCGGAGGGCACCCGCATGTCGACAAGCGTTTCGGCGGCGGACGCCGTGACGTTCGATCGTGTACCGCCGGAAATCAATCCGGGATTGACGGTGATGCCGCGTTTGAGATCCGTGAAGCCTGCAATCTTTTCGGAGATCTGCCGCGAGAGTTCGACGATCGCGCTGGCGCCATTTTCGAAATCAACGCCCGCGTGCGCGGCCACTCCCGTCACTGCAATGCGATAACCGCCGATCCCTTTGCGAGCGGTTTTCGCTTTGCCGGTGAGACCTGTGCCGGGTTCGAGCACCAGCACGGCGCGAGCCCCGCGCGCGAGCGATTCCGTTGTCTTTCGCGAGCCTTTGCTGCCGGTTTCTTCATCCGGATTCACCAGCATTTCGACGCGATGCGGGACTGGAATCTTCAAGTCCCGCAGCGCGCGCATCGCAAAGGCGAACAGGGCGAGCCCGGTCTTCATATCGAGCACGCCTGGCCCCCATAAACGTCCGTCGCGATTCCGGAATTTCATGGTGCGCAATGTGCCGATCGGCCAGACAGTGTCGGCATGGCCCAAGGCTAGAATACGGCCTTTGGTCGTGTTGCCTGGCAGGCGGAAGTCATAGACGTATGAACCAGCCACGAGGCGGCTATCCGCGATATCCGAGACCGATTCCGCCAGCAGTTCCATGCAGCGCAGCACCGCGCCGGGCGAATCAGTCGGCGATTCACATTCCACGAGATCGCGGATCAACCGGATCAGCGCTGGCTGATTTTTCCGTGCCCACTGAAGCAGAGGGTCCATGCCGCTACTTCAGGTTCTCCTCGAAAAACCGGACGGTCTGTTCGATCATCTGCCGCTTCTCAGCTCCCTGCAGGCCATGCGTTTTCCCGGTGTACACCGTCATGTAGAAGAATTTGCCTGCGTTTTCCAGGGCGCCGGCCATCTGTAGCGTGTTTTGAAAATGCACATTGTCGTCTTCGATGTTATGCAGGATGAGAAGCTTCGTATCGCCCATTGCGGCGGCGGCTCCCGTCGTGGAACTCGCCGCATATCCGGCTACATTCTCCGACGGCATCCCCATGTATCGTTCGGTGTAGATGGAATCGTAGTTTCGCCAGTCGGTCACGGGCGCGCCTGCCACCGCGGCGCGCAGCAACTCCGGGGCGTGAGTTACGGTGTAGAGCGTCATGTAGCCGCCGTAACTCCACCCGCTCATGCCGATGCGCGCGGGATCCACGAACCTCATCGAAATCAGGTGCTGAATTCCTTCCTTCTGATCCGCCAGTTCGCGGTTCCCCAGATCGTGGAAGACAACCGATTCGAACGCGTGCCCACGCCCTTTCGAGCCTCGGTTGTCGAGCTGCCACACAACAAATCCGCGCGCCGCGAGCAACTGATCCAGATTGACTCCCGCCCAGGAATTTGTCACGCGCTGGATGTCCGGTCCGCCATATACATCGATGACCGCCGGATACTTGCGGCTGGCGTCGAATCCGGCGGGCTTGATCAGATGCGCGTAGAGCGTGGTCCCGTCCGACGTCTTCATCGTGACGTTTTCCACCGGCTGCAGATCGAGATCGGGCTTGCTGTTCTCGCGGAACACGCCGATTTGTTTGTCTTCGGCGGTGTATACCGCACTCTTCATCGGCGAAGCTACGCTGCTGAAATCTTCGAGATAATACGCACCATCGGGCGAAAGCGACGCCGCATGGGTTCCCGCGCCGTTCGACAGCCTCCGCTTGCCAGAGCCGTCGAAGCGCACCGCGTACAACTGCCGCTCGATCGGACTCTCCTCGGTAGACGTGTAATACAGCAGCTCGCGCTTCTCATCCACACCGGCGATCTGGTCCACGGCCCAATCGCCGCTTGTGAGCTGCGTGTGGGTTTTCCCGTTCACATCCCATAAATAAAGATGCCGGTATCCGCTGCGCTCACTGGTCCACAGGAACCGCTCACCGTTCGCCAGAAATCGCGGCGCGCCGGCGACATTGATCCAGTAGCGGTCTTCCTCATGCAGCACGGTTCGCGCCGTGCCCGTTTCGCAATTCGCCAGCAACAGATCGAGCCGGTTCTGCACACGGTTCAGCCGCTCCGCCAGAATCTCGCGGCTGTTGGGCGACCATACGACGCGCGCCAGCAGATGATCCTCCGGCGCTCCGAGATCCATCCATTTCGTTTTGCCGCCCGACGCGGCAACCACGCCCAGTCGCACAATCGCATTCGGATCGCCCGCTTTCGGATACCGCTCCGGTTCCACTACGCCATGCGGCTGCATCAGCGCAACCTGCGGAAACACCGGCTCGCGCGACACGTCGAACTGCATGTAGGCGATCGACCGACTGTCGGGCGACCACCAGTACGCCGTGTCGAGATCGAGCTCTTCGGGATACACCCAGTCGGTCTCGCCATTCAGCAGCGTGTCCGATCCGTCCATCGTCAGGCGCCGCTCCGCCTTCGTCGCCACATCCATGACGTACAAATCGTGATCGCGCCGGAATGCGACCGACCGATTGTCCGGCGAAAGCTTCGCATCCTGTTCTTCCTCCGGTGTGTGGATCAGCGCCTGGAAATTGCCCTTGTCCGCATCGACTATGAATAGGTCGCCGCCAGCTGATACGAGCAGCCGCTTGCTATCGGCAAACCACTGCACCGTCGATTCCGACGTGTGGCGATTGATCCAGTCCGCGGTTTCATGCGCGGCCGTTTTAGCCGCTGCGCGCTCCAACCGGGCGATCGAAACGACCTCATGCTTCGACGCCGTCTTCACCGTGTAGGCCGAAACGACTCCGTTTTCCGAAATCGCGAACCGTGAAGAATCCGGAGCCCACCGGATCGAATCCGCGACACCCTCTTCGGGCGATACGACATCCGCCGCTGTGACCGCCCGTTTTTCCGCCGCGCAAAGCCCGACCGCGCATAGCGATAGCAGGAGCGCGAGCCGCTTCACGGCTTGCCCTCATAAACCACATCGCCTTCTACCCGCACTTCGCAGACGCTCTCCGCCCCCGCGAGCGTGATGACTGCGTTGAGCATGCGCTCCGGGTCTTCCGTATGCGTGAGCACCGCATGCAGGGGCGTACCGGCGGCTGGTTTGATGTAAACCAGGTCGGCTGCTTTGCCCGGCGTGAAATCGCCGATTTCCTCAGCCATGCCGAGGGCTTCCGCGCCAGCGCGAGTTGCCATCCAGAGCAGTTGCGCGCTCGTCAGCACTACCGGTTCGGGGGCCACGCGCTGCATCAGGGCAGCCTGAAGCGCTTCCTTGAGAATGCCGAATCCCGTCCCCGCGCCTACATCGCTCCCGAGTGCGAATCGCACCTTCGCACTCAGGTGGCGTTGCAGCGGAAAGATGCCACTACCCAGCACCGCGTTGCTGCACGGACAATGCGCGATAGCCGCCTGCCGTTCCGCGAGACGCGCCAACTCCGCATCGGTTGCGTGGACGTTATGAGCGAGCACGCTCCGCGGCCCGACCAGGTCGTACTTCTCATAAACCGCCAGATAATCCCCTGCCCACGGAAATGCCTGCAAGACCTGTGCAACCTCCGCGGCGCTTTCATTGACGTGCGTCGTGAACAGGAGCGCCGGATTCTCGCGAAGCAGCGTCTGGCAGACCTCCAGCATCGCCTCGCTCGTCGAAGGCGCAAAGC
>DASYCD010000108.1:0-2504 GCA_036500405.1 Bryobacteraceae bacterium | reverse complement strand
CGACCGCATTTCGGATGATATGGAGCAACGGCTCGAACAGCGCCTCCACGACTGTCTTGTCGGCTTCGGTCTCCTCACCTTCGATGATCAGTTTCGCGGGTTTTCCGAGGCTCTCGGACAATTCTCGAACCGATCGCGGGAAGCGCTGAAAGACGTGACGAAGCGGAAGCACGCGTATGCTCAGCACCGAGTGCTGGAGTTCGGCGACCCGCGCTTCCAGCAGCGCGTGCCCCTCCTTCAGGACGGCCGCGATGGTCTTCAAATCGCCTCCCGCCTGCGCCAGTTGAGCGGCATGACCGATGGCGTTCTTCACGACGGTGAGTTCGCCGGTCAGCTTCACCAGCGCATCGATGCGCGCGACATCCACGCGCAGCGAACGTGCTACGATCTCCTCGCGCGGCCGGGCGTGCGATTCCGGCGGCGGCAGCGTGGCGGCTACATCCATGTCCAGCGCCGCCTTAAGCGCTTCTGAGAGAAACCGTGGTTCATGATGGATCTGGCTTCGGAGCAACGCCGATTCGATCTGATCCGCGTCCGCAAAACGGTCCCTATGGCGAAGCGCATTGGCTCCCACTCTTCCGGCACTTGCCAATCGCCCGGCAAAGCCGTCCTCCAAATTCTCCGCCAAGAGCTGGATTTGCCCTTCCAGCAATGCGCGCGCTGCCGGCGTCAGTTGGCCGGGCGCGCGAACGGCCGGCTGCTCCGTGGACACATCGGCGACTTCCACCTCGTTCTGAACGTGCCCCAGAGCGCGCCGCACCTCATCGGCCGGCGCCGTGGAAAGAGCCGCCAGAATTGTCCGGCACGCGAAGGGATCGAATGCGCCGAGCATCGCCTCCGTATCCCTCGCCGTCAGTTCAAGCGCCGCAAGTCCAGGCAGTTTCGAGATGGTCAGGAGCGGGTCTTCTCCTTGGAAAAAACATTCGCTGCCGGGCGTATAGAGAATTGCCGTCCTGATCGTCCCATGAAGCGATGCGTGCCTGGCAAGCAGATCTTCAACCCACGTATCGCGCCCCGGCCGTGGGCCTGCATTCTCTCCGCTGGGAACGACGCTCTTGCCGAAACGGAACAGCACCGCCGCGGCTTCAGCCTCCGCTCCGCTGGGAATTTCCCCAGCGGCCTGCATCGCGTCCAGCCATTGGATCACCTGATCGACACAGAAAAGGCAGTTGTTGATCAGCGCCGCCGTGACGGGATCATGTCCAGCCCGCACGCCCCCAAGCGCATCTTCCGCCGCGTGCATAGCGCGCTCCATCGCGGTGAACTCCACGATACCTGCTCCGCCCTTGAGCGTGTGGAAGGTGCGAAAAGCGCTGTCCAGCCGATCGCGGTCGCCGGGTGTTTCTTCAAGTGCCAACAAATCCTGTGCGGCCTGCTCGGCAAGCTCGCGTGATTCCAGAAGAAACTGCGCGATGAACTCGTTCATTCCGCGGCACCGCAGAGAAGCCCAATATATTCGACGAGGGTTTCCTGGCTGACGGGCTTGACCATATAGAAATTGGCGCCCGCAGTTCGAGCTCTGGCCATATCTTGAGGGCCGGATTCCGTGCTCGTCACGAGTGCGGGGATGGAGGAAAGCGGCAATTCCCGGCGACGGAGTGCTGCGAGAAAAGTGAAACCGTCCATCCGCGGCATATTCACGTCGACGATTAGAACATCGGCCGTTTGCACAAGCAGCTTTTCGAGCGCCTCCAGCCCATTGAGTGCTTCTTCCACGGCATAGCCCGCGCGCACCAGGGCCTCGCGGTAATAGCGCCGGACGAGACTGGCGTCATCGACCACCATGACTCTTTTTCTGGCGCTCTCCGTCATGGGCTGCCTCCAGGCCTTTTGTAGACAATAGCATCGGCAAACCGGGATATTTCGAAAAGCGGCGATATGCGGCTCATCGATTCGCTGTGGCCAAGGCAGATGTATCCCCCAGGCATAAGGTTCTCGTACAGGTTTTCGGCAGCCGTACGGCGAGACGCATCGTCGAAATAGATCAGAACGTTCCGGCAGAAGATCACATCGAATGGGCCGTGCTCGCGGGTGGATGCGCGGTCCACCAGATTGACGGGAGTGTAACGCACCGATTGACGCAAATCTTCCAGGATTCGCCATTGCTCCGGCCCCTCCTGCACGAAATATTTGGCAATAAGATCGGTGGACAGCCGCATCAGCGCGCGTTTGCCGAACAGCCCTTCGGCTGCGGCTTTCAGGACCCGGGTGTCGATATCGGAGCCCACGATCTCGACATCGAAAATATCGACTTCTCGCCAGTTTTCGAGCAGCCACATCGCGATGGAATATGGCTCCTCGCCGGTCGAGCACGGCACAGACCATATTCGTACGGAGTCGCCGGGCCTTTTGTGTTTCGTCCTTTCGCCGAGCAGGTCCGCCGTCAGGCAACGCAGTTGATCGTCCTCACGGTAGAAATAGGTTTCGTTGATCGTGAAGGCGTTGATGAACTGCGCGATCTCGCCGGCAACATCGCCGCGCAGGCGGGCAAAATAGCTGGCAAA
>DASYCD010000107.1:0-12616 GCA_036500405.1 Bryobacteraceae bacterium | reverse complement strand
TTGAACATCGAGATCAGCGGCGGCAACCCCACCGCGATTCTCGCGCCCGCCAGAGTCATGCCCTTCAGCATGCTCCGCCGGGAAGTCCTGAGCCGGTTAGTGATTACTTGCGACACGCGTTACACCCCTTCCTGCCTGGGATTCTGCCTTCTGAGGAAATTCTCTCATAAGTGTGAGAGCCACAATCATTTCCTGGAATTTGAACTGCGATTTCCGGAAAGCTTCCGTCACCTTCAAAATCAACGGACGATCCGCCTCCGTATCCATCCGCCCCGCCGTATAGCGGAAATACTGCCGCACCACACACTCCTGGCACTGCGCGCTTTTCGCCAGAATCGCCCCGAGTTCGGCAGGGGAATTGAACTGCGAATTCGGAATGCCGGCCACTGTGCCGGCGGTATCAATCTTCAGGTTGATGGTCCGCAAAACCCGCGCGGGCTTGCCTTCGGTCTGTTCCACGCCATGGAATTCCAGCGTGACCTGCTCGCGCCGCGCGCCGGTCGCATCGAATTTCTCCATCCCGAATCCGATCGAATCCATCAGCTTGTGGCAGTTCGCGCAGGTCGGATTCGTCGCATGCTCCACCATGCGATCGCGATTCGTCTGCGGCTTCGCCTCCGTCACGGGCGGCAGATTCGTATTCACGCCCGGCGGCGGATCCGGCACGTGCTGGCAAAGAAACTGCTCCCGCACAAACAGACCCCGCGCCGTAGGCGACGAGTCCTCCGGTTTCGCGGTCTGCGCCAGATACAATCCCTCACCCAGAATTCCCGCCCGCTCCGATCCCGCCGGGAACGTCACGCGATCGAAATCCTTCGCCGGCGCGGTGAGCCCATAAATCCGCGCGAGCTCCTGATTCGGATGCGCGTAATCCGCCGTGAACAGCGTCATGAAATCGTGATTGTTCCAGACCAGATCGGAGACAAACGCCGTCGCCTCGTCCATCATGGAATTCGCCGTTTCGCGGGTGAACAACGGATACTTCCGGCGGTCCTTTGTCGCAATGACCATCCGGTCATACCGAAGCCACTGGCTGGTGAACTCGTTCAGCGCTTCCTTCGCCCGCGGATCGGCCAGCAGGCGCCGCGTCTGCTTCTCCACACCGGCCGCCGTGGAAAGCTCGCCCTTCTCGGCAGCCTCAAACAGCGCCGCATCCGGCATCGAATCCCACAGCGAATAAGAAAGACGATTCGCCGTCGCCCACGCCTTCAGCTTCGGATCGGGCGTCGTATCCAGATGGAAAAGGAAATTGGGCGATTGCAGCATCGCCTCCACCACCGTCTCCGCGGATTTCAGAAAATCCGGATCGCTCTTCATCAGCGCGTCATACCGCGACTGCTCGCCCGCATCCAGCGGACGCCGAAACGCCCTCAGCCCGAATTCCTTCACGAAACGCGTCCGGCACGCAGCGGAAGGCGCACACGGAACCAGATGGTGCGTATCGCCGCCCCGGAACGCCGCTTTCGCCAGTTTCTCCGCCACCGCGCTGTAGCCTTCAATCAGCAGCGGCGAAAGACTCTGCCCGCGCGATTGATTCCGGAATCCATTCACGAAATCTTCGGCCGGAAACTGGCTCGCCGGATTCGTCTGATCCCCCAGCAGATCCCGCACCGTGTGGTTGTACTGGCTGTGCGTGAGCCGGCGCAACTCGGCGTCGTGCACCACCTCGCCGCCGCCTTTATCCTCATTCTCCGAGTACTTCATCGCCGCCGCCAGGTCCGGCCCCGAAAGCTGCGACAGGTGATCGATCCACCCCTTCAGCAGCAATTCCTCCGGACTCCCCGGCTTGATACGCTCGCCGCCGGTGTGCGGAATCCGCGCCGTCGGCTTCTGGAACAGCAGCGACTGTTCCGGATGCGCCCGGTCCACCAGCACCACCAGAGAATTCCCAAACGCTTCGATCTTCTCGGACGAAGCGTCCTGCGGCGGAAAGTGCAGACGCGTCGCCGACGCCACGCCGTCGCGGTTATGGCAATTGCGGCACATCGCCTTTTCCATCACCTGATAGAGCCCGGACCCGAACGCGCCGGTCTGCGCGCACAGCGATCCGGCCGCGAGCGCGGTCAATCCGAAAATGTTGATAAAGTTACGCACAAGATTTACCTGCGGGACACAGCCAAATTCATTCAGTAGAATATCGCAAGATGCGCCGCGTCTTGATTATTTTGTTATTAGCCGCCGCGGCCCTGCCTGCCGCTACGGAGCGAGAAATCGCCGAATGGGTCCTCCGCTGGGAAGGCACCGTGACCATCGAAGGCGCTGCGGCGCCCATTTCGAACGTCGACCAGATCCCCGCAGGCGACTTCCATATCGCTGCCGTAGAGCTGACGGGCGGCGTGATGCACCCCATCGAGCTGACCAAACTCCAGGACCTCACGCACCTTCGCGACCTCTATTTACCCGGCCCCGTCTGGAACCCCGGCGGCGGCAACGAAGACCGGGCGGGCGTCTTCAAAGCGTTCTCCTCGCTGACCAACGTCGAGCGCCTCGGCTTCGGCTGGCACTACAACGCGCGTATCGAAGTCGGCGACAAAGATTTCGGCCAGCTCACCGGGTGGACCAACCTCCGCCAGCTCCGCTGCTCGCAGTGCAGCATCTCGAAACTCAGCCTTTCGATGTTCCCGAAGCTGGAGGATCTCGACCTCAGCTTCAACCCTTTCACTGACGAAGGTATGGCGGGACTCGCCGGCCTGAAAGACCTCCGCCGCCTCATGCTGCGCGACACGCTCGTGACCGATGAAGGCCTCAAATACCTGAAAGACCTCACCCATCTCGAAGAGCTGGATCTTTCCGGCACAAAGGTCAGCGATAAGGGAATCGAATATCTCCGGGGCCTGAAATCGATGCGCCGCCTCAATCTGCTCGGCGCGCAGGCGGACGATTCCGCCATGGAAATCCTGAGCGGCATGCCGCAACTGGAAGTCCTCAATCTCTACCGCACCAAAATCACGAATTCCGGCGTCGCGAAGCTTGAGCCGCTGAAGCAGCTAAAGGACATTGATCTTCGCTACACGCTGGTCACTTCGAACGGCGTCGATGCCCTGCACGCCGCCGTCCCCGCCGCCAGCATTCGAGTGGTCCTGGCCAGCGCGCCGAAAGAGCTCGGCCCCGGCGCGGCACATCCCGCGGACTCATCACCCGCCGCCGTCGCCTCATGGGTCAAGGCAATCGGCGGCAAATCCGAATCATCCGGCAATGCGATCACGGCAATTGATCTTTCTTCCACGCCGGTCAGCGATGCCCAGCTCGAAAGCCTCTCCGCCCTCGCGTCGCTCGAAAAGCTGAGCCTCGCCGTCACACAAGTTTCCGATCTCGGCCTTTCTTCCATCGCGAAGATGACCGGCCTGAAAGAACTCAACCTCAACAACACCACGGTGTCGGACGCAGGCGTCGCCAAACTCTCCACTCTTTCGAAACTCGAAAATTTGCATCTCGCGGTGACGCTGGTCAAAGGCCTCGGCCTCGAAGCGCTGAAAGCTCTGACCAACCTCCACGAACTCGATCTCGCCAATTCCCACGTCGGCGACGATGGCCTCGCTTACGTCGCTGCGCTGCCGAACCTGACGCATCTCAAGCTCGATTACGACGACGTCAGTGCGACCGGCCTCGCCAAACTCCAAACGCTTTCCAAACTCGAAGTTCTCGACCTCACCAGCACCGATGTCGACGACAAAGCTTTAAAAGAAGTCGCATCTCTCACCAATCTCCGTGAGCTTTACCTGAACCACGGCCGCTTCTCCGACAACGGCTTAGCGCTTCTCGCCCCTCTCACCAAACTCGAACGCATAGAACTCTTCCGCACCCGCACCAGCAACAAAGGCGCCGCGGCGCTCGCCGGACTCACGAACCTTCAAGTCGTGAAGCTCGACTACACCACGGTCGATGACACCGGTCTCGAATCGCTCAAGCCCCTCACGCAACTTCGTGAGCTCAGCCTGGACACCGTCAACATCACCGATAAAAGCGTCCCGCTTCTCAAGTCATTCGCGAAGCTGCAAAATCTGAACCTCTATCACACCTACGTCACAGACAAAGCCGAGCTCGAAATCCAGACCGCGCTCCCTTCCTGCAAAATCGTCTACGACCGCGATTCTTCCCTCGCCAACCGGAGGCCGAAATGAGAAAAGCCAGCCTGGCACTTCTTCTGTTAGCCGCAACCGCATTCGCCGCAGCAGATACGCAGTGGATCGACGACCTCGGCGGGCAAGTCACTCGTGACGCTCAGGGTCAAATCACAGGCGTCAGCCTGCGCGGAACCTGGGTGGCAGATGCCGACCTCCGTCGCCTCAACGATGTCCCCAACCTGACCACACTCGATCTCGGTCTGACCCACATCACCGACCAGGGCCTTTCCGAAATCAAAAACCTTCCGAATATCATCGACCTCAGCCTCTACTACGCCGAGTACGTAACCGACGAAGGCATCGCCTCCATCGGCGGCTGGAAAAAACTGAAACACCTCAACCTGCACGGCACAAAAGCCAGCGACACCGCGCTCGAACACATCGCCGGCATCACAGGCCTCGAAACGCTCAACGTCGGGTCCACCATGATGACGGACGTCGGCCTCGAACGCCTCACCGGCCTCACCAACCTGAAAGAACTGACGATGGGGGGCAACGAACTCGGCGACGCCGGCCTCCAGGCGCTTCGCCAGATGACCGGCCTCACTTACCTCGATCTCAGCGGCCGCCAGGGCACCGACAAAAACGTCTGGACGATCGGCATGTCAGAGACAGGCCTCGGCGCCGTCCTCGCCCTCAAAGATCTCCGCGACCTGCGATTCAGCTGCGTTTCCATCGGTGTCGGCATTGAAGGCACGCGCCTCGGCGAAATCAGCCTCCTGACCGTCACTCCGAAATGGCTGGAACAGATGAAGTCGCTGACGAAGCTCGAACGGCTCAAGCTCCAGGGCTGCGGCAAGGTAGGCGACGAGGCCATCGCAACGCTGGCCGCTATGCCTGCGCTCAAAGAAGTCGATCTCCAGGGCACCTCCGTAACCGCCGAAGGCGCCGCCAAACTCAAAGCCGCGAAGCCCGGAGCCACCGTGTATTTCGGCCCCTGGGAAGGCAAATCCGCCAACTACCGCAACAACTAAGCTCGACGCCACGGAGCGCTTTCACCCCTTATCGATGCACCCCGCCTGTCTCGATCAGATACATTGTCAGATAGGTCCACGATCGTGAAACTGCTCAAAACCCTTATATCCGCCACGGCTCTGGCCGCCTGTCTCGCCACCGCTCTCCCCGCCCAGGACCTCAAGGAATTCGAGAAGCGCGTGACCGAGTTCACCCTCCCGAACGGCCTCCACTTCATCGTTCTCGAGCGCCACGACGCGCCGGTTGTCTCTTTCCATACCTACGTCAACACCGGTTCAGTCGACGATCCCAAAGGCAAAACCGGCCTCGCCCATATGTTCGAGCACATCGCCTTCAAGGGTACGGACAAGATCGGCACCACCAACTGGGTAGCCGAAAAAGCCGCCATGGCCCAGATCGAAGCCGCGTATGACAAGCTCCAGGCCGAGCGCGACAAATCCGGCGAGCCCGATGCGAAGAAGATCGAAGCGCTCCAGAAGCAAGTCGACGCGGCCATCGAAAAAGCCCAGTCCTACGTCGTCCCGAACCTCTATCCCGAGATCATCGAAGAAAACGGCGGCGTCGGCATGAACGCCGAGACCCGCGAGGATTCCACCGAATACTTCTACAACTTCCCCGCCAACCGCGTCGAGCTCTGGTTCTATCTCGAATCCGCCCGCTTCCTCCATCCCGTGATGCGCGAGTTCTATAAAGAACGTTCGGTGGTCCGCGAAGAACGCCGCATGCGCACCGAATCGAGCCCGGACGGCAAGCTTTTCGAGCAGATGCTGGCCACCGCCATGGTCGCTCACCCCTATCGAGAGCCCACCGTAGGCTGGGCCAGCGATATCGACAACCTCCGCGCCGCGGATGCTCAGGCGTTCTTCGACAAATACTACGTGCCGACGAACATCACGATCGCCATCGTCGGCGACGTACAGCCCGCACGCATGAAGGCGCTGGCCACCGAATACTTCGGCCGCCTGGCGAAACGTCCTCCACCGCCACGAGTCATCACGGTTGAGCCGCCACAGGAGGGCCCACGCCGCGTTGAAGTCGCATCGCCCGCGCAGCCGATCGAACTCCTCGCCTATCACCGGCCGGATCAGCAGGATAAAGACGATCCAGTCTTCGACGTGATCGCCGACATTCTCTCCGGCGGCCGCACCAGCGTCATCTATACGGACATAGTCCGCGACAAACGCCTTTCGCTCGAAGCCGGCGCCACCGCTACCATGCCTGGCGGCAAATATCCAAATCTGTTCTTCTTCTACCTGGTCCCCAGCCAGGGTCACACGTCTGAGGAAAACGAAAAGGAACTCGACGCCGTTCTCGCGAAGTTCAAAAACACGCTGGTCGACCAGACAACGCTTGAACGTACCAAAACCAAAACGCGCGCCGGTCTGATCCAGCAACTCGACAGCAACGCCGGGCTCGCCTCGCTGCTCGCCTCTTACTACGCGAACTACGGCGACTGGCGCAAGCTGTTCACCGGCATTGACGACATCGAAAAGGTCACCGCCCAGGACGTGCAGCGCGTAGCCCGCAAGTATCTGGTTCCCGAAAACAGAACGGTGGCGCTCACCTACCGCCCCGCCGAAGGAGCGCCCAGTGAAAAGTAACCGCCTTCTGACCGGCCTGCTGTTCGCAGTCGCCTCGATCGCCGCGGCCCAGACGGCTCCCAAACCATCCGTGGATCATCCCGCGCCGGTGACCGCGACCCCTTCCACGAAAACGGCCGTGCCCAGCGCGGTTCCCCCCGCCTCGTGGCAAGACCTGAAGTTTCCGAAGCTGCCCGAGATCAAGATCCCGAACATCGAACAGACCACGCTGCCGAACGGCATGAAGGTCTATCTGCTCGAAAACCACGAACTGCCGCTGGTCCGCGGCTCCGCCCTCATCCGTACCGGCAATCTCTTCGATCCGGCCGATAAAGTCGGCCTCGCCAGCGTCACTGGCGACACGATCCGCAGCGGCGGCACTTCGAAACTGACCGGCGATCAGATCGATGTCGAACTCGAAAACATCGCAGCCAGTGTGGAAAGCCAGATCAGCGAGAGCAACGGCACGGTAGCCTTCTCCACGCTGAAGGAACGAACCGACGAAGTCCTCGGCATCTTCCATGACGTCCTGACCGACCCCGCCTTTCGCGAGAATAAAATCGATCTCTGGAAGGCGCAGGAAAACAGCGCGATCGAGCGCCGCAACGACGAGCCGCAAGGAATCACCGCCCGCGAATTCAGCAACATCATATATGGGCGCGACAACTCGTATGGCTGGATGATCGAGCACCAGACAGTAAAGAACATCACGCGCCAGGACATCGTCGATTTCTACAAGCGCTACTATTTCCCCGCCAACATCATCCTGGCGATCCAGGGAGATTTCTCCGCTCCCGAAATGAAAGCGAAGATCGAAAAGCTTTTCGGCGACTGGAACTACACGCAGCCCGCCGTGCCGGCATTTCCCAAAGTCACCAATCAGGCGAAAGCGGGCGTTTATCTGGCCGCCAAGACGGACGTCACACAAAGCTCCTTCGCGATGGGCCACCTCGGCGGCGAGTTCCGCGACAAAGACTATCCCGCGCTCGAAGTGATGGCCGATATTCTCGGCGGCGGTTTCCATAGCCGCCTGTTCCGCGAAGTGCGTTCCAGGCTCGGCTACGCCTATGACGTTGGCGCCGGCTGGGGAGCCAACTACGACCACCCCGGCATTTTTGAAATCGAGGGCAGCACCAAGTCGCCGACAACGATCCAGACGCTTCAGGCGGTCGAGAAGGAAGTCAGCCGGATTCGCGGCGAGGAGGTAACGGAGGAAGAGGTCAAAAGCGCTCGCGATACTGTGCTCAACGGGTTCATCTTCGCCTTCGATACTCCTTCCAAGACGTTGAACCGCCTCGTCCGCTATACATACTACGGATACCCAGACGACTTCCTTTTCCAATACCAGAAGGCCATCGGGAAGGTCACGCGCGAGGATGTTCTCCGGGTCGCGAAGCAGTATCTGGACCCCTCGAAATTCGTAATCGTCGTCACAGGAAACCCGAAAGATTTCGGCGCGTCTCTCAATACACTGGAGCTGCCGGTCAGTAACATCGATCTTTCGATCCCACCTGCCAAATGACGAGACGTGAATTCAGCGCCGCCGCTCTTGCGCTTCTGCCCGCCGCCGGCCGCGCGGCGGAAACGGCGCCGGAGCGCGGTAAGAGAGTGATCGACCGCTGCATTCAGGCGCTCGGCGGAGACGCATTCCGCCAGTTGCCCGGCCATCTGCAGAGCG
Organism: Bryobacteraceae bacterium; assembly: GCA_036500405.1. Lineage (GTDB taxonomy): Bacteria > Acidobacteriota > Terriglobia > Bryobacterales > Bryobacteraceae > BOG-234. The sequence goes on along the minus strand of DASYCD010000107.1, from coordinate 4,259 downwards.
GCAGCGCTTACCACTTTTACAATGACGAGCTCGACGGTCTCTCTCCCGCGAAGATCTACACGAAATACCTCGAACCGGGAGCGCCATTCCGCGAAGTGCAGCGCCAGACATTCGGAAAAAAGGAGGATGACATCATTCTGCTCTCCGGCACCGAAGGCTGGGAACTCACCTATCGCGGCGCGGAGGCCCTCCCGAAGGACCGCATTGAGCAGTTCCGCGATGTACTGCTGACGGATGTGTTCTACATGCTCCGCACTCGCATGGACGAGCCCGGTATCGGCCTGTTTGGAAAGGGCGCTGACGTCGTCGAGAACCAGCCGGTCGAGATCGTCGATATCTACGACAGCGAAAATCGCAGTACAACCGTGTGGATCCACTCGAGCAGTTGGCTCCCGGTCCGTCAACTAGTCAAGCGCTGGGATCCGGTCTATAAAGAGCGGCGCGATGAGATGACGCGCTTTTCGAAGTACGGCGATGCCGGCGGCGGCGTCATGTGGCCCCGCACCATCCAGCGCGAACGCGACGGCAAGAAGATTTACCAGCTTTTTATGGACAGCGTACAGGTCCAGGTCTTCGACGACAGCTTGTTCAAACTGCCGCCCGGCACGAAAATGGTGGAGCACGTCAAGCCGGTCAAAATGAAGCCGGCCGACAGCAAGTAGCCTAAGCCCGGGCGCCTGCCAGCGTAGGCTCTTCCACCAGCGCCGCAGGCACCGGCAGATCGATTTCCACCCGCAACCCCGGCTTCACATTCTGCGCCCGCATCGTGCCGCGGTGCAGTTCCACCGCACGTTTGGCGATCGCCAGGCCAAGCCCCACACCACCACTCGTCCGGCCGCGATCCTTCTCCACCCGATAAAACGGATCGAAAATCGACGACAGCGATTCTTCCGGCACACCCGACCCATGGTCGCGAACCGAAATCCGGTAAACCGACCCCACCTTCGACAGCGACACATCCACCGTCGTATTCTCCGGGGAGTAACGGATCGCATTGCGCACCAGGTTCTCCACCGCGCGCCGCAGCAACTCCGGATTGCCTGTCATCGTGACTTCCGTAACGCTGGAGTTCAGATCGACATGCCGCTTCTCCGCCTCAATCCGCGAATCGTCCACAATCGTCTGTACCAACTCATCGAGGCGGATCTGTTCCGTCGTCAACCCCTGCGGATCGCCTTCGCCGCGCGTCACCTGAATCAGCTCGCCCACAAGCGAATTGAGACGCGTACCTTCGCGCTCAATCCGATTCAGCGAGGTTTCCATGTCGCCCCCGCCGCGCGCCAGTTCCACCGCCACGCCAAGACGCGCCAGCGGCGAACGAAGCTCGTGCGAAATATCCTGCAGCAGGCGGCGCTGCGCTTTCAGAAGATTGTCGATACGCTCCGCCATGCGGTCGACCGTACGCCCCAGTTGGCCGAGCTCATCCGCGCGCCGCGAATTCACGCGCGCGGTAAAGTCGCCCTGGCCGAAACGCTCCACGGTCTTCTGCATTTCCCGGAGCGGCGAAGTCACGTGCAGCGCCAGAACGTAGCAGAGAATCGCAAAAATTCCCAGCATCCACCAGGTTTGCGGAAGAAGCTCGATGCGCGTGCCCGCCTGCGCCGGGTTCGGCGGGAAGCGGATGATCAGGTAATACTTCGGAACCGTCTGCGATTCCACCACCATCTGCTGTGGCCGCGGGCCTTCCACGCGCGTGAACAGAAAGAACGGATTGTCGTTGCCCCGGCCCGGATTCGAAGCCTGCATGGCCGCGATTTCTTTGGACCAATCGTAGCCGTTCAGCAGGTCTTTATGGGTGACATCGGCGAGATGCGCTTCTACGCGGTCGCCCTCACGCATCTGCGTGGGGGAATCCGCCGTCTCGATCCGGGTCAGAACCCTTTCGAGACCCTCCTGGCCGTTGTTCTGCCAGGCATCGCGCGCTTCCTGCAACTCGAAACGGAATCCCCGGAATCGCGGATCGCGCGGCTGGCGCTTGCTGAGCTCATTGGAAACGTAGGCTGTGCCGCTGACGGCCACAATCACCGTCAGAATGAACCACGCCAGAATCTTGGGAAACAGCCCTCTCACTTCACACCTCTCAGACTTCTTCCTACGCGGCTACGCCTTCCTCCGGCGAACGCACAAACTGGTATCCCACGCCGCGAACCGTCTTGATCAGCGGCTTGTCGTTTTCAAGCTTCTTGCGCAGATGGCTGATATGCATATCGACCGAACGGTCGAACGGCGTCGCCTTGCGGCCGTAGAGCTCTTCCATCAGATCGTCGCGCGAAACCACGCGGCCCGCCGCGCGCATCAGCGTTTCGAGAATGTCGAATTCGAAAGTAGTGACTTCGACCGGCGTGCCGCCACGCGTCACTTCGCGCGTGCCCGGATCGATCGTAATTCCATTCACCTCAAACTTTTCACCCGGCCGCCGTTCTTCCAGACGCCGCATGATCGCGCGCACGCGCGCCACAAGCTCGCGCGTGTTGAACGGCTTCGGCAGATAGTCGTCCGCGCCGAGTTCCAGACCAATAATCCGGTCCTCATCCTCGCCGCGCGCCGTGAGCATTAGCACAGGCAAACGCGATTCCCGCCGCACCCGCCGCAGGATCTCGAAACCGTCCAGGCCCGGAAGCATGACATCCAACACCATCAGGTCATAACCGCCACCCAACGACGCCGCTAAACCCTTCAGCCCGTCATGCTGCATGTCGACGCGAAACCCCTCCCGCGTCAGTAACTCAGAGAGCAGCCCGGCAAGTTCCTCATCATCGTCCACAATAAGGATTCGCACACCTGCAATCTATCATTACGGCCCTGCTGGCGGGGGTAAACCTTTGTAAGTCAACGCACAGGGAGGGAACTAAATCACCTTTGCGCGGCTGCTACAGTGGACGTGTCATGCACCCCCCCGCCGCCCGGAAGATCCCCCATTCCTCCGTCATTCATGGCGAAACCATAACCGACGACTGGTTTTATCTTCGCGACCGCGAGCACCCCGATACGATCCCCTATCTCGAAGCCGAGAACCTCTACACCAATGAGGTCATGGCTCCGGGCGCGGAGCTGGAGACGAAGATTTACGAAGAGATGGTCGGGCGGATTCAGGAGACAGATTCTTCCGTCCCGTCCCGGATGGGGGCATTCGAGTATTACATCCGTACCGAGCAGGGCCAGCAGTACGGCATCCACTGCCGCCGCGCGCTCGCGGGCGATCGCTCCGAGCAGATTCTGCTCGATTGCAACGTGATGGCCCACGGCCGCGAGTATTTCGGGCTTGCCTACTATCTCCCCAGCCCCGATGGCAGCCTCATGGCATTCGCCATCGATAACGACGGCTCGGAAGTCTATACGCTCCGTTTTCGCGATCTGAATGCCCAGGCCGATCTCCCCGTCCAGATTCAGAACGTTTATTACTCCGGCGCCTGGACCGACAACCGGAACTTTTTCTACACCACTCTCGACGAAACGAAGCGACCCTATCGGCTTTGGCGCCATCAGGTAGGCTCCAGCGAGCCGGACAAACTGGTTTACGAAGAGCCGGACATGCGCTTCAACATTTCGGTGGAGCGTTCACGCAGCGGCCATTTCCTGCTGCTCACCATGGATAGCCATGCCACCAGCGAAGTGCGCTACCTCCCCGCCAGCGAACCCGGCGGCGAGTTCCGTTTACTGAAGCCGCGTGTTCACGGCGTGGAATATTACGCCGAACACCAGGGCGGCTATTTCTGGATCCGCTCCAATGAGAATGCCGTGAATTTCCGGCTGCTGCGCGCACCCGATGCAAAGCCCGTGGAATGGGAAGAAGTCATCCCGCACCGCGCTGATGTCTCGCTCGAGGGCGTGGAAGGTTTCCGCGATCACCTCGTGATTGTGGAGCGCGAAAACGGTCTAAAGCAGTTCAAAATTGCCGATACGCGCCAGGGCTTCGAAACCCACCTCATCGAATTCGACGAACCCACTTACACGATCTTCGTTGACGACAACGAGGAATTCGAGACTTCCACTCTCCGCTTCCTCTATAACTCTTTGGTTACGCCGCGGTCGATTTACGACTACGACATGTCGGCCCGCGCGCGCGAACTGAAGAAGACCTACGCGGTGCTGGGCGGGTACGATCCGGCTCAATACGCTTCGGAACGCATCTTCGCCACCGCGCCCGACGGCGCGCAGGTGCCGATTTCGCTCGTCTACCGGCGGGACACGCCCCGCAACGGTTCCGCGCCTCTTTACTTAAATGGATACGGCTCGTACGGCATCGTGACGGAGCCCTC
>DASYCD010000106.1:0-13355 GCA_036500405.1 Bryobacteraceae bacterium | reverse complement strand
GAAGGCGTCGGCCGCGCCGATGGTGGTGAGGGTGGGGCCGGTGAAGATGGTCTGCGAGAAGTAAGTGGACGCGTCATCGATCAGCTTCGAGAAGGTGTAGGCGAAGGACAGCGTGAGTCCGTGAGAGACGCGCTTTTCGAGCTTGAACTGGGCGGCTTCATATTCGGAATCGGCGACGTTGTCGCGGAAGAGCGCGATGTTGGTGAAGCGCGGGTAGGCGCGCAGCAACTGCTGTTGCGCGATTGTGGGCTGGCCGAGCGATGAGGACGTGGGGATTTGTCCGTAATAAGGATTCGCCACTTTTTGAGTGAGCGCGGTCCCCATCGAAAGATATTGCGCCGGCACCTGATTCAGATTCGATTCGGGCAGGCCGAGGTGCGTGTTCTTCGAGCCGAGATAGCCGGCTTCGAGATTCCAGTCTTTTCCGAACGTTTTCTGGAGGGTGAGATTCCACTGCTGCGAATTGCCGGAGCCGACGTTGCGGTCCGTGCCGAAGACGCCCTGTCCGAGACCGGAATTCGGATTGGGAGAACTCACCTGCACGGTGGGACCGCTTGAGAGAAGGAACGCGGGATTGATGTTGTCCTGCGATTGCTGGCCGACGGTCTGGACAAAGGGAAACTGCGGGAGCGTGAATGGCGTGGTGATGCCGGTCTGCTCGAACCACACCATGCCGTAGCCGGAGCGGATGACGAGCGAATCGTTCACGCGGTATGACAGACCGAGGCGCGGGCCGAAGTCGCCCCATTCGAGATTGCGGCCGGTGTGCGGGAAATCGAGCACCTGGGAGTTCAGGTTGAAGATCGCGGTCTGGTTGTTGACTTCGGTGGAGGGGAAGTTCAGGGTGTAGCGCGTGCCGATGTTGAGGGTGAGGCGGTTCGAAACTTTCCAGTCGTCGCCGGCGAAAAATTCGGCGATGTGCGCGCGGGCCTGAAGGAGCTTGTTCTGGATATCGATGCTGAAGGAGTTCACTTGGCCGAGGAGCAGGGAAGCGAGCGCGTTGCCGCCGGCGCCGGTGGATGAGTCAGTGCCGGTTGTCGTAAAGGCGTACGATCCGGTGGGGTTGGCGGGATTCACGATGTCGAGCGCTTCGCGGCGGAGGTCCGTACCGAACTTGAAGGTGTGGTTGCGGCGCACGATGGAGAACGTGTCGACGAATTCCGTGATGGATGTGGTGAACGCGGCGTTGGCCGCCGTGGTGGGGCCGACCTGCTGGAAGCCGGTGACGGTGAAGATGGGCAGTGAGTTGGGGAACGAATTCACCGGGGAGCCGGGCATGGGAATGCCACCATTTTGCAGCGATGACTGATTGACGTCACGGCGGCTGTAGCCGAAGCGCGCCTGATTCAGAGTGGAGGGCGAGAGCGACCAGTCGTATTCAGAGACGATGCCGTCGCCTCGCGTGATGGCGTGGCCGATGACGCCGGATGTGAGGCTGCCGCTGCCATCGGGTAGGGGAGTGACGGGATCGTCGTTATCGCGGAGATAAGAATAGCGGCCGAAGATGCGGTGGCGTTCGTTGAAGACGTGGTCGATGCGTCCTTCGAACTGATCCTGGCTATCGGGCTCGACGGCGGTGCGGGCGAAGTTGTTTGCGCCGGAAGAGCTCGCGAGCGGGTAATGCTGGATGACCTGCGCGGCGATGGGATCGAGGCGGCTCGATGGAATGGTGTTGTTCGCGAAAGGCGTGCGCGGTGAGGTGAGGGGATCGTAGATGGTGGCGGCGAAGATGCCGTTGCGCTGCGCGTTGGTGGGGATGACGCTCTGGCGCGTGACGCCGGTGTGGAGGCGCGTTCCCTGCCAGGCGCCAAAGTAAAACGTCTTGTTTTTTCGGACGGGGCCGCCGACTGTACCGCCGTATTGATTGCGGCGGAATTCGGGTTTGCGGCCGGCGCCTGCGAAATAGTTGCGGGCGTTGAGGTCTTCGTTGCGGAGGAATTCGAAGAGCGTGCCGTGGATTTCGTTGCCGCCGGACTTGCCGATCACCATCACTGTTCCGCCGTTGGAGCGTCCATACTCGGGCGAGTAGGCGTTGACGTTGAGGCGGAATTCTTCCATGGCGTCGATGATCGGGTAATAGGGGACCTGGCCGGGTTCGGGCTGCAGGACGCTGATGCCGTCAAAGAGATATTCGTTGGTGCGCGGGCGGCTACCGTTGATGCGCGGGAGAAGCGAACCGCCGCCGGGGAGCGCGACTCCGGGCGAAAGCGCGACGAGCGGGATGAAGTTGCGCCCATCGAGCGGGAGCGTTTCGATCTGGGTGCGATTGACGTGATAGCTGACGGAACCGCTGGCGGTTTCGAGGAGAGTCGCGGCGGCGTTGACGCTGACGGATTGCGTGCCCTGGCCGATTTCGAGCTTGATGTCCTGGCGGATCTGGTCGCCGATGCGGAGGGTGATGCCGGTTTGTTCGTAGGGGCGGAAGCCGGTTTTTTCGGCGGCGAGGGTGTAGGCGCCGGCGGCGAGGCCGATGAGGTGGTATTCGCCGCGATTGTTTGAGGTGATTTCGGTTTTGATGTTGGTGGATGTTTCGGTGGCTGTGATTTTGGCTTGCGGGACGGGGAGGCTGGAGGGGTCCTCGATTGTGCCGAAGAGTTCGGCGTGGCCGGATTGGGCGGGGAGGGGCAGGGTGGCGGTCAGGAACAGGACGAAGAGAGTACCTCGGTGCGAGATTTGTTTCATTGTCGTTTCAGGATAACAATGGTGCGTGTAAGAGACAGTCTTTATTTTTGGCCACAGATGAACACAGATAAGACAATTATCCTATGTAGAAAACTACTTGACTGCATTGGCGTAGTTTGCTACATAGGGTATATGAAAGCTTCGAACATCCTCGCGTGGATTCTTGCTGTGATACTGGCAGTTGTGTTTGTATTTGTGGGCGGCGCAAAATTGATTGGAGCTCGCGCGATGGTTCAGGAATTCGCGCAGATTGGGATGGGGCAGTGGTTCCGGTATTTCACCGGCATTCTGGAAATCAGCGGCGCGGTCGGCGTGCTGATCCCGAGGTACCGCTTTTGGGCTGCGCTTCAGATTGCCTTAGTGATGGTAGGCGCGACCATCGCAAACATCTGGGTTCTCCATATGCCGCCGCTGGCCCGGGTTACGGCGTTGCTGCTGGCGGCGGCGCTCATGCTCGCGTGGGCCGGGAGCGCGTCTCAAAAAGATCGCTCCAGGAATCGTCGAAATGAATCCACTGCGGTCTCGACCAGGTAGAGGGGATTTCCGGGGTGAGCAGAAGTCCATGCCCGTGGGGACAGGTCGACTCGGCGCCGTACCATTCGAGGAACGTTCGCGATGAGGAACCTATGAGGACGGGGTTGGTGAGCAGGCGAAGGCATATCGGACAACGATTCTGCTGATCGGTGATTATCCAGCGGAGTGCCAGGACGACGCCCATGCCGCCGATTGTGGCGGTGAATCCCTCCAGCGGCTTCAGGAACAGCAGGCCGAGAGACGCGCAGAGGACGATCGACTGCAGCAACAGGGTTTTCAAAACCAGGAACGAGATACGGCGTAACGTGCTCGACAAGGACACCCGGTAGCGGCGGGCGGGTGGCATCCAGACGCACAGCAGGGCGGACAAAAGCACGCAGGAAAGCAGCTGGACGCCGAGGCAGATACGGACGAGGTCCGGGACTTTCAGGGGCGAACTCGGGGTGAGGCGTGGGCTGATCACCTGGAATGCGAAGAAGAGGCCTGAGGCTGCCAACGCCGTGAGTACCGCGAGACAGGTGAGGGGTGAATCCAGATGAATTCCGGGTCGCTTCTCAAATACAGGACGATTGCGCCGCAGCCAGAGCGCGTCCTGAAAAGCGCCTAAACAGAAAGCCGTTGCCTGCGATTGCGGAATATACCAGAGTTCGGAGGTCCATTCCTCCAGCCATTCGGCGCGGTGGTGGCTGGGCGCGAGGAGGGAGGCGATGCGAAGAAGGATGCGGCTCCGCCATGCCGGGATCATGCGCCCTCTACCTCGATAGACGGGGAAAGCTTTGCGAGCAGCGGGTAGCGCTGCCTCGAGGCTTCGAGCGTCTTCTCTCCTGCACGGGTGAGTTTGTAAAATTTGCGCGGCGGCCGCCCCTCGGCATCCGCGATGGACTGGCGCTCCCACCGGGATCGAATCAACTGGTCCTGTTCCATGCGCCGGAGCGCCGGGTAGACTGTTCCGCTCGGAAGACCTGTCACCTCCATCACGGTGTAGCCGTAGACGTGCCCTGTCGCGATTGCCTGCAGCATCATCGCGGACGTGTGGGAAAGACGCAGGACATCTGCCATAGGGGAATTGTATCTATGTAGGGGTCTACCTGCAAGGACGCGCCGAGCGGCAGCGGTAAATGCTAACGTGAAGGAACTATGTCGGTAGAGTTCATGGAACCGGATTCGCGGCGGTCGATTCGTGATGTAGTTGCGGCAGCGCGGCGGACTTCGCAGCAACGGTATGAAGAAGTGACTGAGGCGGCTGCGCGCGCGACTGAGGCGCTGCTTCCGCTTCAGCATGCGGATGGGTATTGGTGCGGGGAACTGACTGGCGATTCGACGCTGGAGTGCGATTATGTACTGCTGCAGTTGTGGATGTATCCGCCGGATGCCGATGGTATGTGGAATCCGCCGACGGCGGGCCGATTGCAGAAGGCGTGCAGGCAGATTCTGAAGAATCAGTTGCCGGATGGCGGGTGGAACATTTATAAGCCGGGGCCTTCGGAGCTGAATGCCACCGTTCGCGCTTATACGGCGCTTAAGCTTTGCGGATTCGATATCGATTCGCCGGAGATGAGCAGGGCGCGCGAGCGGGCATTGGCTCTCGGCGGGCTGCAGGCGTGTAACAGCTATACCAAAATCAATTTCAGTTTCTTCGATCTTTTTCCGAAGCGTTACGTGCCGAGCGTGCCGCCGGAGATTGCGATTGCGCCGGGCGACGTGTTGTATGAGATGTCGTCCTGGACGCGGACGATCATCATTCCTCTTTCGATTGTGCAGGCGCTGGGGCAGGTGAAAGCGACTCCGAACGGCATGCGCGTCACAGAGCTTCTTGCGCCGCAAAAGCGGTTCTCGATGCCGAAGCTGGATGCGGCGGCGCTCGTGTTTAAGCATGTCGATAAAGCCATCAAGCTCTGGGAAAGGCGCGGATTGAAGAACGTTCGCGCGAGGGCTATTCGGGAAGCGGAGCGATGGATGCTGGAGCGCACTCGCTATACGGATGGGCTGGGCGCTATTTATCCGTCGATGATGTACACGATCATGGCGATGCAGTCGCTTGGCTACGCGGACGATCAGCCGGATCTCGTCGAAGCTCACCGGCATTTCGAAAATTTGATTGTGGAAACGGAGACGCGGTTCCAGTTTCAACCTGCGGTATCGCCGATCTGGGATACGGCGATTTGCGCTTACGCGTTGGGCGAGACCAGCATGGCGCCTTCCGCCGAGGCGCTGACGAAAGCCGCCGATTGGCTGCTGAGTAAGGAGATTCGGCGGAAGGGCGATTGGACGGTGAAGCGTCCGGGGCTGACGCCTTCCGGGTGGGCGTTCGAATTCGCGAACGAATTTTATCCGGATATAGACGATACGGCGATGGTGCTGATCGCGCTGCGGCATGCGGCGGCGAGCAATCCCGAGAAGCAGAAGGCCGCGGAGGCGCGGGCGGTGACGTGGCTGCTGGGGATGCAGTCGTCCGATGGGGGATGGGCTGCGTTCGATGTCGACAACAACTGGCAATTGCTGAATAAGGTTCCATTCGCTGATCACAACGCGATGCTCGATCCTTCGTGTCCGGATATCACGGGGCGCGTGATCGACGCGCTGCTCCGGTGCGGGTTGTCGCGCGAGCATGTGGCGATTCAGAAGGGGGTCCGCTATTTGTTGAGCACGCAGGAGCGGGACGGGAGTTGGTTTGGGCGGTGGGGCGTCAATTACATGTACGGGACATTTCTCGCGATGCGCGCTCTGGCGGCCGCGGCGTCTTATGAGGCTCGTCCGTCACTGGAACGCGCGGCTCAGTTTTTGCGGGGTGTGCAGAATGGCGATGGCGGATGGGGCGAGAGTTGCGCGAGCTATCGGAGCCGGTGCTTTGCGCCGATGGCGAGCACGCCGTCGCAGACTGCGTGGGCATTGCTGGGGCTTGTGGCGGTTGGCGATGTGTCTTCGGAATGCGTGCACCGGGGCGTGGATTTTCTGACGGGGACCCAGCAGGCGGATGGGCGATGGATTGAGGAGCTGACGACCGGAACAGGGTTTCCTGAGGTGTTCTACATCAGCTTCGGGCTCTACAAGGATTACTTTCCGTTGCTGGCTCTGGCGACGCTGCGGGCGCGATGGGAACAACCTCAGTTATCCGCCGGGCGTTCCGCGTGATCGATCACGATTGTGTCGACCAGCGTTTTCTTCGGCTCCAGTTGTAATCCCAATTCAACGGGAAATGCGTCGAAAAGTGAGGGCGCGGAGGCGTCTACGATAGCGCCGTTCACGACCTGGCCATCGTGATATCCCATCTCCCAGTGGAACGTCAGATCGAAATCGAAACAGCCGGAGAGTGCGGTCTGGTTAACTACGGGACGATCGAGAGTGAGACTGAGCTGGTAAGCGAGCATGTCCATTGAAGCGCAGCGGGCTGTCCACTTCGCGCGCTCGACCTGTTCCGTCGTTTGGCTTAGATGGAGGTCTTTGGCTCCGGCATTGGGGTGTGGGGTGAGGTTTTTCGATCCCCCTTTCGCCACGCTGAGGACGTATGCGGACATTTCCTTCGGCTCGTGATGGAGTTGGAGTTTGAAGCGCCCGGTCAGGAGGTTCTGCAGCATGATGTGCAGGTCCTGAATGGTGGATGGGCGGGCGGCTTCGGCGTTCAGATCGTAGGGGTCGCTGTCAATCCACGAAGGGCCGCCGGTGATCTGCTCCGGCTTGATCTGATATGCGGTCATGAGATAGAGGCGGAGAGGGAAGTTGACGCCGACGTATCGCTGGCCTCCCGGCAGGGGGCGTAGTGAGCCTTTTGGCGCGCCTGGAGGAGTTGGTTTGATAGTGGCGGCTTCGAAGCGGGGGGTGTTTTGTGCGGCGATGACGCTGGCGGCTAAGAGCAGGAATGTGAGCATTCCGATTTCAGTATGACTGAGTTTGGTTACATCGCTTGCGCCAGCCGGAGGCCGTGGGCCGGGCCGAAGCCCGGCCCACGGTGGCGTTCGTTAGACTTTGACGGTTTGAGCCGGATAGGGTTGGTCGAAGACGACAGAGCCCGTTTCGATCAGAGATTTCAGGTTGGACATGATCTTCGGCCAGCCTCCGGAGACGGCTTCGATCAGCTTTGAGGATTCACGATCGATCGTGTGAGTGATGGAGAGCTTGACCACCGGTCCGATCGGTTCCAGTTGGATGATGCAGAGTGAGTCGCCTTCGGCCCTAAGCTCAGGTTTTCTCTGGTGCTGCCAGCGAATCACCAGCCGCTTCGATGGCTCGGCCTCCGTGATCTCGCCTGCGTCGAAAAGCTCGCCGTCGGGGCCCAGCATTTTCCAGGAAGAACCTGGAGTCCATTGGCTCTCGCAGTGAACGCCGAACCAGTATTGCTTCATGAACTCCGAGTCTTCTGTAAGGGCGGACCACAGCTTTTCCGGTGTGGCGCGGATGTACGTTACGTAAACAAAGCTTGATTTAGCCATTGGCTTTCTCCATTCGTTTTTTTAAATCGGCGAGCGCTTTGAGGCGCGGTTTTTCGAATTTGGCAATCCAGCGGTCATAGATCTCCTGCAGCGGTACCGGATTGAGGAAGTGCAGTTTTTCGCGGCCGCGCCGCATGGTGGCGACGAGATTCGCGGCTTCGAGAAGATCCAGGTGCTGGGTAACGCCCTGACGCGTCATGTCCAGGTGTTCGCATAGCTCGTTGAGGGTGCGGCCATCGTGGGCATGCAGCAGATCGAGCAGCTTGCGGCGGCTGGGATCGGCCAGGGCTTTGAAGAGGACGTCGGTATCGGGTCGTTCGGACATGGTCAGATACGCAAGTGATTACTTGCCTGATTATAGGCAAGTGCTTGCTTGCATGTCAAGGTGTAACTATAAAATGGCTGCGGAAGAACCATGGGGGAGATCGAGACATCGCTGGCGAAATTCCGGCGGATGCGCGGGTTATCGGCCATTCGGCTGGCGGGGGCCGCCGGAGTGAGCCGGCAGACTATCTATGCGATGGAGGCGGGGACGTATGTGCCGAATACGGCGGTGGCGCTGCGGCTGGCGCGGGCGCTCGATACTTCGGTCGAAGAATTGTTCCGGCTGACGGGGGCCGATGCCGAGCCGGAGTTTCGTTCGGAAGTAGCGGCGCTTTTGCCCGGTTCGGAAGAGCCGGTGGCGGGGCAGGCGGTACAGCTTTGCAGGGTGGATCAAAAGCTGATCGCGTCGCCGCCGCTTCCTGTGCCCTGGTATTTTCCGGCGGCGGATGCGGTGGTCACGGATCAGCCGAAGCGGCAGGGGAAGACGCGGGTGCGGATCATCCATGGCGAAGGCGATTTCGGAAACCGGCTGCTGATTGCGGGGTGCGACCCGGGGATTTCGGTGCTGGCGCGTCATGCGCAGGCGGCGGGCGTGGAACTGGTGCTGGCGCATCGGAACAGCTCGCAGGCGCTCAGGTTGCTGAAGCAGGGCTGCGCACACGTGGCGGGTACGCATCTGCGCGATGAGGCGAGCGGCGAATCGAATCTGCCGGAGATTGGGCGGATGTTCGCGAAAAATTCGGTGGCGGTGATTTCGTTCGCGGTGTGGGAAGAAGGAATCGTGATCGCGCGCGGGAATCCAAAGGGGATTCGCGGCGTGGCGGATCTGGCGAATCGCGGCGTGTCGATCGTGAATCGCGAGCCGGGGGCGGGAAGCCGGGCACTGCTCGATTCGAAGCTGCGGGAAGCGGGGATTGAGCCGAAGCGGGTGAAAGGCTACGAGAATCTGGCGGCGGGACATTTGCCGGCCGCGTGGCAGGTGTCATCGGGCGCGGCGGATTGCTGTATTGCGACGCGCGCGGCGGCTCGCGTGTTCGGTCTGGATTTTATTCCGCTGGTGAGCGAACGTTACGATCTGGCGATCCGGAAAGAGCAGCTCGACCTGCCGGCGATGCGCGGGTTGCTCGATGTGCTGGGGCGTTCGGATTTCCGGCGGGAGCTGGAGGGGCTGGGCGGTTACGACACGAAGGTGACGGGGCAGCGGGTGCTGTAGTGGTTCGCGCATGAAGGCTCAGGAGCGGCCGGACTGGCGCGCGTGGCCGCTGTTGTCGCCGGCGTGGATCGCCGCATCGGCGATTTTGACGAAGGCATGTTGGTTTAAACCCGCGTTGCTGGTCGGCGGCGTCTCGGCGTCGACTCGCAGGCGTTTACGCAGCAGCGAGGCCCAGTTGGGCGACGCCGGCGAGAATCAGAAGAACCGCCACGATCTTCATGGGCGTGATTTTTTCTCCGAAGAATAACTTCGCCCAGATCAGGGTGCAGATGTAGCTCACGGAGACCATGGGATAGAGGATGCTGAGGTCGCCCGTTTTGAGTCCACGGATGAAAAATACCGTCGAGACCAGATAGAGGCCGAGGCCGGCGGCCAGTCTCCAGTTGCGTATCAGCGAACGGAAATTTGCTTCGACACGTTGAGCGCCGGCTTTGAGTCCGACAGCGCCCAGGCTGCCGACGACCGAGCCGGAGCCAACCCACAGCATGGAGGAAACGGGAGTGTACATCTATTTGCGCCCCGCTATTCCGAGGATGGAGACGCCGACGATGATGGTCGCGATGCCGCTGATTCGGAGGGGCGTCATTCTGTCATGAAAAATGATTACCGAGAGAATGGCGACCCAGACGTAGCTCAGAGAAATTAACGGATAGAGTACGGAGAGTTCGCCATTGCGCAGCGCCCAGATCATCAGGATGGACCCGAGGCCGTAGAGCGCCAGGCCTCCGATCAGAGGGACGTCAGTGACGAGACCGCCGACCGTCATGTTGGCGGCCAGATCATTCGCCCCGATTTTGAACAAGGGCTGCGCGATGGCTGCGACGAGCGTGAAGAGGACGATCAGGAAAATCGCGCGCCGTTCGAGAGAAGCGGACTGGTTCACAATCTTCCAGCATAATCGCCGGGGTTGGATCAGCGGCCGCTGCGACGCCGGCGGCGGGCTCCGACTGCGATGAGGCCCAGGCCGAGTCCGATGAGAGCGATGGTGCCGGGTTCGGGGACCGGGCTTTGTGCGGCGGACGATGCGCCGAAGGTGCTTGCGAAATTTCCCGCGGTGATGACACGAATATCGTCTGTGTAAGCCCAGGTTTTCAGGGTGAAGGTCAGGGTTCGAAGATTGGAGGAGATGGAGAAATAATCCTGCGTGGGGCTGAGTTCCAGGCCGCGTGGGGTGGTGGAGCCCCCGTAATTTGTGCCAGTGACGCCGAGGAACGAGTCGCTGGCGAAGAGGTCATTCGTCGTGACAATCAGGCCGAGGATATCGGTGTTGAAGGTGACTGAGCCGGTGAAGATAGTGCCGGAGGTGACGGGGTCGGCGTGGATATAGGTGTCGGAGATGCGCGTGCCAGCGGCAATGGAGCCTGGCGTCAGGCTGGCTTTGGACTGGTAGAGGCCGGGGGCGGTGGCGTTGACTGTGATGGCGCTGGCGAAGGAGAGATCGCTGTCTTCCATAAAGAGGAGGGCTTTGAGGTCGTTTTCGACGGCTCCGGGGACGAGGGAGCTGGGCGGGGTGTTGATGAAACCGATGTCGCCAGAGTAGCTGGAGACCGTCGAGCCAGCCCAGGCGGGGACAGAGAGGATGAGAGCGAGAAGCGCGATGTATGCGTTGTTCGATTTCACTCTTATAGTCTATTGAAACAAGCGTTTTAAATACAAGTATGCCTCGGTAAACTAGCTCTAGTACTATACGACTTTGATTAAAATAAACGGGTTAGCTGATTTCAGCGTTGCGTGTTATGGTACTGGCCACCACTTGCATGTGGGTCTTTTGATTCGGACGACAATAAGAGTTCTGCATGACTGAATACACGCGAATCTTTGTGGCTGAGCCGTCGTATTTTGACGGGCGGGCGGCGGGACTGGTGAGTATGCATCAGGGGCGGCTTCCAGCGGCGTTGGCGCAGATACGGGAATGGCATCCGGGATTCGCGGGGATGACGGATGCCGTGATCGCCGAGGCTCCGTTCGATTTGGATGCGGCTCGGCTGGTGTACGCGCGGGAGCATGGGGAGGCGTCGTGGGCTGCGTTGCTGGAGCGGATTCAGGAGATCGCGGACGGGCGGCGGCGGGAATCGTTTCGAGATGCGTTTGTCGCGCTGGAGAATCGGCGATTTGCGGAATTCGAGGGCCTGGTCCGCGAACATCCGGATTTGATGCGGGCGGGCGGGACGAATGGCAACACGCTGCTGAACCTGGCGATCAGTCTGGCTCCAGACGAGACGGGAATCATCGATCTTCTTCTTGAAGGGGGCGCGGATGTGAATCAGGGGAACGATCGTGGGTGGACTGCGCTGCATCAGGCCGGTTATGCGAATAAGCCAGAGCTCGCGAAACGCCTGCTGGCGGCGGGCGCGGATCCGGCGCGCGAGGGTCACGGCGAGGGAGGTACGCCGCTCGCGGCCGCGTTGTTCTGGGGGCATCGGGAAGTATCGGAGGTGCTGGCAGGGGCGGCAATTGCGCCGCGCAATCTGCGGATTGCGGCAGGGCTCGGGCGGCGGGATTTGATCGACGAATGTTTCGACCGTTCGGGCGCCTTGAAGCCTGCGGCATTCGAAGGGCGCGGATTCTATCGTCCTCATAGCGGATTCCCGGTGTGGCAACCGTCGCGGGATTCGCAGGAAGTTCTGAACGAAGCGCTGGTGTGGGCGGCGAAGGCGGATCGGGTGGAGGTGCTTGGCGCGCTGGTGGAGCGCGGGGCGGATATCGATGCCGATCCGTATCGCGGGACGCCGCTGATGTGGGCAGCGGCGAACAACCGTCTGGCGGCTGCGAAGTGGCTGCTGGAGCACGGGGCGAAGATCAGCCGCGCGACGTTCGGCGGTCCATCACACGGGCAGGGAGTGACGCCTCTGCATCTGGCGGCGCAGAATGACTTCGCGGAGATGGCGCGGTTACTGCTCGATCACGGCGCTGACGCGACGATCGAAGAAGACAACTACCACGGGACGGCGAAGGGGTGGGCGGAGCATTTTGGGTCGAAGAGAGTGATGGAATTACTGGTCAAACAGCAATGATCGGACCATTTCCCGACACTGGATTCCAGTACGCGCAGCCATACTAAAGGTTTGACTTTCCAGGCCAGTCTCGCTATCGTCAAGACTTGCCCTGTTTCCCCGGTTTTTGATCGAAAGAACCTGGGGTCGGAGTGGTTTTTCGTTCCTCAATTTCGTGACTGGTTCAGGTTGGTTCAGAGGATTTCGCGGGCGTCCGCACGGGCCCGGCGCTCGGTTTGCGCCGGTACTCGGGTGTCTCCTTTTTGCATCGCTATTCGCACTTGTGCAGCCGGCGTTTTCGGTGGATCAGCCAATCGCGTATCCGCACAAAAAGCATATCGCTATTGGCCTGCAGTGTCTGGATTGTCATAGCCAGGCGGATACGGGTCCGGCGGCGACGATTCCTTCGGTGCAGAAGTGCATGCTTTGCCATGCGAAGATTGCGACCGATAAACCGGAAGTGAAAAAAGTTCAGGAGTATGCGGCGAAGGGCAGGGAAATTCCCTGGGTGCGGGTGTACAAGTTCGACGCGCATGCGGACGTGCGGTTCAATCATGCGGCGCACATTCGCGCCAAGGTGGATTGCGCGACGTGCCATGGCGATATGACCCAGGCGGAGACGGCGCAGAAAAATGTGAACCACAACATGGGCACGTGCGTGACATGTCATCGTCAGAAGGGGGCTCCGCAGGATTGCGCGACGTGCCACTACTAGGGCACACCTGCTGACCGCTATGGAGCGCCGCGACTTTTTCAAAATTCTGGGAGTGAGCACCGCGGGAGCTGCTGCGACGGGCTGTGGCAGCAAGGATTCGCTGATCCCGCTGCTGGTGCCGGAGCACGATATTCCGATCGGCGAAGAACAATGGCATCCGGCGGTGTGCACGGAATGCTCGGCCGGCTGTGGAACGATCGCGCGCGTGATGGGCGCGGAGCGGACGATTGAAGTCAAGGGCGAGAAGGTTCGCGAGCGCGTCGCGGCGGTGAAGAAGCTGGAAGGCAATCCGCTGGATGCGGTGAGCGGCGGACATCTATGCGCGCGCGGCCAGGCGGCGGTGCAGGCGCTGTATCATCCGGATCGTCTGCAGGGCGCGATGAAGCGGCGCGGCGATAGGGGCAAGGGCGATTTCGCGCCGGCTACGTGGGATGAAGCCGTGGCGGCGGTTGCGGACAAGATCAAGG
>DASYCD010000105.1:0-3648 GCA_036500405.1 Bryobacteraceae bacterium | reverse complement strand
TCCGATCCTGATCAGGAGAGAAAACGGGATCAGAAACTTCACCGACGCCGCCAGCCAGACCCAATACCGCACCGCGGCGCGATTTTTTCGCAGCGTAAGCGTCAGCAATCCTGCCGCAACCGCGAACAACGTCGATTGCCAGAGGTGATTGGCAATGGCAGGCAGATCGACCGCTATCATTTCCCCTTATCCTTCCTCAGGGACTGACGGAGCGCCTTCTCGGCCTCCTTCACATCCTCCAGCGTGAGCCCACCGGATTCCACCAGGTGAGCCATCACGAGTTTCGCCCGGCCGTTAAAAATCGACAGCAACTCATCGACAAAACGGCGATGCGCATCGTTGCGCGAAATCACAGCCTCGAAAATATTGGCGTTACTGATCCGTTTGACGCAACGAAGCGCCTTCTTCCGTTCCAGCCGATAAACGACCGTCTGCACGGTCGTATAAGCCGGTCTGCCCGGCTCCGGAAAGGTTTCCTGGATCTCTCGTACCGAACAGGCGCCCTTCTCCCAGAGCGCTTCGAGGGTCTGCAATTCCAGTTTGGTGAGTTTTGGCTTGAACACGTTGAACTATGACTGAATCTAATCTACTATCATCATAGTCCGATTTCAAGCGCTTATTTGCGCGCCTCCTCTTCTGGTCCACTTCGCCGGGTTTGCGAAACTGAAGGTTTCCACCACAAATAAAGGCCGTGATGCCCGAGAAGACTTATAACCACAACGAAATCGAACTGAAATGGCACGAGCGCTGGCAGGATGGCGCGCTCTACCGGGCAGAGGAGAATTCCTCGAAGCCCAAGTACTATGTGCTCGAAATGCTGCCCTATCCGAGCGGCGCGCTGCACATCGGGCACATTCGGAACTATTCGATCGGCGATGCGCTGGCGCGCTATATGTGGATGCGCGGCTACAACGTGCTGCATCCGATGGGCTGGGACGCGTTCGGGCTGCCGGCCGAGAACGCCGCCATCAAGAACCGCACGCCTCCGCGCGAGTGGACGCTCTCCAATATCGAAAAAATGAAGCGCACGCACCGGCGCTTCGCGTTTTCCTATGACTGGGACCGCGAGGTCACGACGTGCGAACCGGAATACTATCGCTGGAACCAGTGGTTTTTCCTGCGCATGCTCGAGCGCGGGCTGGCTTATCGCAAGAAGGCGCTGGTGAACTGGTGTCCGGAATGCGCCACCGTGCTGGCGAATGAACAGGTGGTGGACGGCTGCTGCTGGCGGCATGAAAAGACGCAGGTGGAGCAGCGTGCGCTGGAGCAGTGGTTCCTGCGGACGACTGCATACGCCGACGAACTGCTCGACGCAATTTCGAAGCTGGAAGGCGGATGGCCGGAACGCGTCCTCACGATGCAGCGCAACTGGATCGGGCGGAGTGAAGGCGCGGAGGTCGATTTCACGATCGACGGCTATGGACCGGTGCGCGTGTTCACTACGCGAATCGATACGATCTATGGCGCCACGTGCCTGATCCTCGCGCCGGAACATGAGATTGTCCGGACGATGGCCTCGGATGAGGTCAAGGCGCGGGCAAAGAAGATGATCGACGCGCGTTCGGGGCAGGGCCCGGGCGATGTGGAGAAGGAAGGCTGCGATACGGGGCTGACGGCGGTAAATCCGTTCAGCGGCGAGCGCGTGCCGGTGTGGGTTGGCAATTTCGTCCTGATGGGCTACGGCACCGGCGCGATCATGGCGGTGCCCGCCCACGACGAGCGCGATTTCGAATTTTGCACGAAGTATGGAATTGCAGTGCGGCCCGTGATCCGGCCTGTGGATGGAGAGCTCGCGGATCCCGCCACGATGACAGATGCGTTCGGCGATTACGGGATCGTGGAGAATTCCGGCGAATATTCCGGGCTCAAGAGCGAAGTGGCGCGCCGGGAAATGGCGGCGCGGGCCGAGCGCGAAAATTTCGGCA
Source organism: Bryobacteraceae bacterium (assembly GCA_036500405.1). Lineage (GTDB taxonomy): Bacteria > Acidobacteriota > Terriglobia > Bryobacterales > Bryobacteraceae > BOG-234. The sequence continues at coordinate 1,723 of DASYCD010000105.1, read as the reverse complement.
AGCCAGCGATTACATTCCGGATCAAGGACTGGGGTGTTTCGCGCCAGCGCTATTGGGGTACGCCGATTCCGGTGATTCACTGTCCGAAATGCGGGGTCGTGCCGGTGCCGGACGATCAACTCCCTGTACTGCTGCCGCTCAAGATTGAAATTAAGGGACAGGGGCGTTCGCCGCTCGACGACGTTCCGGAATTCGTGAACGTGAAGTGCCCGAAGTGCAATGAGCCGGCCCGGCGCGAGACGGACACGATGGACACGTTCGTCGATTCGAGCTGGTACTTCTATCGCTACTGCGATGCGAAGAATTCCAACGCGCCGTACGATTCAAAGAAGATCGACTACTGGTTCCCGATCGATCAGTACATCGGCGGTGTGGAGCACGCGATTCTGCACCTGATCTATTCGCGTTTCTGGACGAAGATGATGCGCGATATCGGTCTCACCACATATGACGAGCCGGTGAAAAAGCTTTTCACGCAGGGAATGGTGATCCGCAACGGCCAGAAGATGTCGAAGTCCGTGGGGAACGTGGTGCCGGCTGATGATGTGGCGGATAAGCACGGCGCGGATTCGGCGCGGCTCTTCGCGCTGTTCGCGGCGCCGCCCGAGAAGGATGTGGACTGGATCGATGCGGGCGTGGATGGCGTATACCGGTTTCTTGGACGAGTCTATCGATTCGTGACGCGGAACATTGGGGCGCCGGGCGGCGATGGGTCGGCCGACGCCGCGGTTCTGCGCAAGTTGCACCAGACGCTCGAGCGAGTGACCGAAGATTTCGATACGCGCTGGCACTTCAATACGTCCATCGCGCTGATGATGGAACTGGTGAACGTTCTCTACGAGAAAGAGAAGCAGATTTCCGCGGCGGCGATGGAGCAGTGTCTCCGCATCCTGACGCTGATGCTCTCGCCCTTCGCTCCTTATGTATCCCAGGAACTCTGGGCGGAAATGGGGAACGACGGTGCGGTGATGAAGCAGAGCTGGCCGGCGTTCGACGCGGAACTTGCGCGGGAGTCTGAGGTCGAAGTTCCAGTGCAGATCAACGGCAAGCTTCGCGGGCGCGTTCATGTCGCCGCGGGGCTGGACAAAGCCGCTCTCGAAGCGGCGGCGCGGGGTGATGATAAAGTGCAGGCGCTGCTCGCCGGGTCGACGATCGTGAAAGTGATTGCCGTGCCGGACAAGATGGTGAACTTTGTTGTGAAAGGAAGTTAGAAGGTGTTGCGCAGACTCGTATTCCTGCTGCCTCTGGTTGCGCTCGGCGCGTTTGCGGCGGAGCCTTTCTTTTTCGTCCAGGCGTCCGATCCGCAGTTCGGCTATTTCGCCGCGAACAAGGACTTCTCGCAGGAGACGGCGAACTGGACGTTTGCAATCGCGAACATCAACCGGCTGCACCCGGCATTTGTCGTGGTCACCGGCGACTTGGTGAACAAGGACGGCGATGCGGCGCAGATCGGGGAGTACAAGCGCATCAATGCCACGCTCGATTCCTCGATTCACCTCTATAGTGTGCCGGGGAATCATGACGTGGGGAACGAGCCGACCCCGGAATCTCTGGCCGCGTACCGGAAAAATATTGGGCCGGATTACTATTCGTTTCGCGAAGGCCCCATCTACGGTATTGTGCTCGACTCCAGCCTTCTGAAAGCGCCGGGGAAAGTGATGGACGAAGCCGCGAAGCAGGAGAAATGGCTGGCGGCGGAACTCGAAAAGGCGAAAGCTTCGGG
>DASYCD010000104.1:0-23484 GCA_036500405.1 Bryobacteraceae bacterium | reverse complement strand
TGCGCTGAATTGATAGAGTGAGTGGGGTATGAGGAGATTAATCCCGCTTCTGTTTTTGCTTCCGGTTATTTCGTTCGGCGCGGTGAAGATTGTGCTCGTCGGCGATTCCACGGTCAACGATCAGGGCGGCTGGGGGAAGGGGTTCAGCGGGTCGTTCGATTCGCAGGCGCAGGTGGTCAATCTTGCGCTGAACGGGCGCAGCTCGAAGAGCTTTCGGGATGAAGGGCACTGGGCTCCTGCGCTGGCGGAGAAGCCAGACTATGTGCTCATCCAGTTCGGGCACAACGATTCGCCGGGCAAGGGTCCGGAGCGGGAGACGAATCCGGAAACGACGTTTCGCGCCAATCTGATCCGCTATATCGATGAGGCGCGCGCGGTGGGAGCGAAGCCGGTGCTGGTGACGTCGATTGTCCGGCGGAATTTCGATGGTGCGGGAAAGATCAAGGCGGATTCCCTTGTACCGTATGTCGCGGCAACGCGCGCCGTGGCAAAGGAAAAGAACGTGCCGCTGATGGACCTCTATTCGCTCACGCGGGAGCAGGCGGAGAAGCTGGGGCCGGCGGGGTGTGAGGAGATCAATGCGATTGGTCCGGATGGCAAGCCCGACACGACGCATCTGGGCCCGATCGGGCGGAATACGATCGGGTCGATCGCGGCGCACGAGTTTGTGCGCGCCGTGCCGGCTATGCGCGCGATGCTCTTGAGCGGCGCGCCGCCGATGCAGGTAATGGTGGCGGCGGATGGGTCTGGCGACTTCAAAACCATTCAAATGGCGATCGATCATGCGCCGTTTGTGCCGGAAGGGCAGCGGCTGAATATCGAGATCCGGCCGGGAACATATAAGGAACGGCTGGTGGTGCCGCAGGATCGTCCTCGCACGACGTTCCTCGGGACGGACGCCGCGAAAACGATTATTACGGCGGCAATGAGCGCGAAGGAAGCCGGTGGAACGTTTCTCAGCAGCACGGTAGACGTGCAGGGAGCCGAGTTTCATGCGGAGAACATCACGTTCGAGAATACGTTCGGCGTGGGGTCGCAGGCGGTGGCGCTGATGATTCATTCCGACAAAGCCGAGTTCCGGCATTGCCGTTTTCTTGGCTGGCAGGATACGCTCTATGCCGCCACCGGCCGGCAGTATTACAAAGACTGTTACATCGAGGGGCACGTGGACTATATCTTCGGTAACGCGACAGCAGTGTTCGATAACTGCGAGATCCACAGTAAGGGCGATGGGTATCTGACGGCGCAGAGCCGGACGTCGGCGGAGATGACGACGGGGTTTGTTTTCTATCATTCGAAGCTGACGGCGGAGAATCAGACGAAGGGATCTTATCTGGGACGTCCATGGCGGCCTTATTCGCGGGTTGTGTTTGTTGCGTGCGCGATGGACGCATTTATCCGGCCGGAGGGCTGGAATAACTGGAACAGCGCGAAGAATGAGGAGACGGCCTGGTATGGGGAATATGAGTCGACGGGGCCGGGCGCGAGGACGACGGAGCGGTCGAGGTGGTCGCGTCAATTGACCCCGCAGCAGGCGGAGGCGTTCCAGCCCGATGTGTTTTTGCGGGGGAATGACGGCTGGAATCCCGCGGCGCCTGAAGCCCGGCGCAACTAATCTTGTTAGACTCTTCGGAATGAAGAGACTGGCGTTTCTCCTTGCCTTCGCGGCGCTGCCGGTGTTAGCACAAACACCGGACTGGGCGAAGGTCCATGAGGAGGCGATGCGCCATTTCCGGGAGCTCGTGCAGATTGACAGCACCGACCCGCCCGGCAATGAGACGCGCGTCATCGAGTATCTGAAGAAAGCGCTCGATGCCGAAGGGATTCCGAGCATCATAGACGGGAAAGACCCGGCGCGGCAGAATCTGATTGCACGGATTCGCGGCAATGGGACGAAGCGTCCGCTGATCATCATGGGTCATGCGGATACGGTTCGGGTCGAGCCCGAGAAATGGACGTTTCCTCCATTCAGCGCGACGCTCGACGGCGGCTGGGTTTATGGCCGCGGGACGCGCGATGACAAGAGCGACGTTGTGGCGGACCTGATGACAATGGTGCTGCTGAAGCGGCTCGGCGTGAAGCTGGATCGCGACGTGATCTTCATTTCCGAAGCCGGGGAAGAAGCGGCGACGCAGTTCGGGATCGAATATCTGGTGGATCAGCATTGGAAGGATATCGACGCGGACGTTTGTATTGCGGAAGGCGGCGGGGTGAACCGCAAAGGCGGCAAACCGGTTTTCGCCACGATTCAGACGACGGAGAAACGGCCGATGGGAGTGACCCTGGAGGCCGCGGGATCGGCAGGGCACGCGTCGATGCCGCGCGTCGATAACGCGATTGTGCATCTGGCGGGGGCGGTGGAGAAGATCGCGAACTGGGAGCCGCCCACGGAATTCAACGACACAACGCGCACGTATTTCGAAAAGCTGGGGAACGTGAGTAGTCCTGAGGATGCGGCGCGGTACAAGGCGCTCTTCGATTCTTCGAAATCGGCGGCGGTTCACCGGTACATGGCGGAGAACGATCCGCAGGCGTATTCCATGCTGCACACGTCGATCTCGCCGACGATTCTGCAGGGCGGTAAGCAGGTGAACGTGATTCCGTCGGCGGCCAGCGCGACGCTGGATATTCGGGCGATGCCGGGCGAGGATATCGACCGGTTTTACGATTTGATGCGCGGAGTGATCAACGATCCGCAGGTGAAAATCGTACCGAACCCCGTGAATGGACGGCCTGCGGCGGATCCTTCATCCATCACGTCCGATGCATATCACGCGATTGAAGCGGCGTACGGAAAGATTTATAACGTGCCGTCGCTGCCGCTGATGGGGACCGGCGCGACCGATAAGGCGTTTCTGCGTGCGAAGGGGATGCAGTGTTACGGCGTCGGGGCGATGGCGGACGTGGAGGATACGGCGAAGGGATTCGCATCGCACAGCGATCAGGAGCGGATTCTGGTGGACGCGGTGTACCGGCATGTTGAGTTCATCTGGGATGCGGTACAACGGATCGCCGCGGCGAAGAACTAGATTCGGCGTTGTAGGTTCCAACCTATGCGGGCAACTCGATCGTAACCAGCAATCCCGGCGTGACGTTCTTCGCCTCAATCGTCCCGTTGTGCAGCTTCACGGCGCGCATGGCGATCGAGAGTCCCAGGCCGACGCCGCCCGTTGCGCTGTTGCGGGAGTCGTCGACGCGGAAGAACGGTTCGAAAATCTGCGACAGCCGATTTTCGGGAACGCCCGGGCCGCGGTCGCGGACTTCGATTTTCGCGGCGCCGGCGGCGGCGCTCAGCTGCACGTTAATTGTTTCTCCAGCGGGCGAGTATCGGATCGCGTTTCGAATGATGTTCTCGATGGCGCGACGGAGAAGTTCTTCATCGCCGCTGACGGCGATCTTGTCCTGAATATTCAGAACGAGATTGCACGAATGCCCGGTGGCTTCGACGGCGCAATCCTCCACGACGTCGCGAATGAGTTGATCGAGAGGAACTTCCTTCCGCTCACGAGAAGCCGGGTCGCCTTCGGCGCGCGTCATTTCGAGGAGGGCGTTGACCAGAGTCGTCAGCCGGCCAACTTCCTTGCCGATGCGCTCTTTGCCTTTTTCGCGATTGGGTTCGGTATTGAGTAACGCTGTCGCGAAGCTGAGACGCGCGAGTGGCGAGCGGAGTTCGTGGGACACGTCCTGCAGCAAGCGCCGCTCCGCAGTCAGCAGAGTTGCGATTCTGTCCGCCATGCGGTCGAAGGACCGCGCGAGATCGCCGATTTCATCGCGGCGGCGCGATTGCTGGCGGATCGCGAGATCGCCGTGGCCGAAGCGGTCGAATGTGCGGGCGAGCGAGCGCAGGGGCGAATAAATGTGATACGCCATCGGCCAGCAAAGCGCGGCAAGGGTGAGAAGGATCAGGCCGTAGTAGGGGAGCGTGGTCCAGGGATCGAACGAGAATGGCGCCTGGACGACAAGCGCATAGCGCCGGTCCGAACTTTGGATTCCGACCGCGATGCCGCCCGGGATGCCGACGGGGTGATCCCACTCTCCCTTGAGAAGAGTCCGCAAATCCGTCCGGTCTTTTCCGCTGGTCACGTCCCGGTTGACGGAATCGAGCACAATGCAGCGCCAGCCCATGGAGCGATTCACGCGGTTGAGGAATTCCGCCGCGGCGGTACTGCCCCCTGTTTCATAGAGCGCGCGTGTTTGCGCGAGCTCGAGCTCGAGCGTCGTATGAAAGACGGCGCCCGCGCCCATACGCAGCTCGATTTCGCGGCTGATGAAGAAGAACAGCACCATCGAAATGGTGAGGGTGAGAAACGCCCAGATCAGGATCTTCGCGTAAACCGATCTCACCGCGAATTCTCCGTAGTGCGCTGACGCGACGCGAGCATATATCCCGCTCCACGAATGGTGTGAATGAACGTTTCGTCGTCATCATCCAGTTTCCTGCGCAAATGGCTGACGTGCACATCGAGCGAGCGGTCGAATGGATTCGCCTCGCGCTGGTGAATTGCCGCGGCGAGCGCATCCCGGGATACCACGCGTCCGGCGGCATGCGCCAGGCAATCGAGAATATCGAATTCAATGGAGGTGAGTGGAACCAGTTCGCCGCGCACCCACGCCTCGCGCGTGGAAGGGCGAATCCGCAGGCTGCCGCATTCGAGAGTTTCATCGGATTGCGCGGTGCGTCCGGAGCGGCGAAGGACGGCGCGAACCCGGGCAAGTAGTTCTTCGGGGGCGAAAGGCTTGGGAAGGTAATCGTCAGCGCCGGTGTTGAGGCCGTCGATGCGGTCGGCGGGCGCGGTGCGCGCGGTCAGCATAATCACGGGGAGCGCGCTGCGCCTGCGGATCTGTCGGAGAGCCTCGAAGCCATCGAGCACGGGCATCATGACGTCCAGAATGAGCAGGTCGTGCGAGCCTTCCAGCGCGCAGCGGATGGCGTCGCGTCCATTGTGAACGGCTTCAACTTCAAAGCCGTAATGAGCGAAAAAATCCGCCATCATGGAACAAAGCTCGGTGTCGTCTTCGGCGAGCAATATGGCGCCCTGCGATTCCATCCTCACTAGTTGTAACCCGTTTGCCTGCCCGCTGTCCCGCCACTTTACAAATCTTAAGAGCCCGGTATTCGGGGATTATGTTGTACTCGGATCGATGAGTACGATTTACCGGTTTGCGGACATTCGGGGGCAGGAAAACAAATTCGTGCGCGAGTGCCAGAACGGCAGCGCGCAGGCCTGGGACGAGCTCGTGCGGCGGCATCGGGGCAGGATTTACAACCAGTGTTACCGGTTCACGCGGCGCATATGCGATGCGCAGGATCTCACGCAGGACGTGCTGCTGCGCATTTACTCGACCCTGGGAAGTTTTCGCGAAGAAGAGCTGTCGTTTGTCGCGTGGCTCAATCTGGTGACGCGGAATTTGCTGATCGATCATTACCGCAAGACGCGGCGCGATCGGTTGATGATGACGCTCGACGTCGCGGCGCTCCGGACAGGGCATGTCGTCACGATGAAGGAGAATCCGGGGATCCGTTACGAGCGCGCGGAGCGGAGTGGAATTTTGCGAACGGCGCTGGCGAAGCTGCCGCCGGAACTGCGGGAAACCGTCTTTTTCTACGATATTCGGGGATTGAGCTACAGCGAAATTGCGGTGCGTACCGGCGTGCCGGTAGGAACCGTGAAATCCCGGCTGCATCGCGGACGCAGTGGGTTGGCGCATCTGCTGCGGCGCTACAGGCTGGCGGCGTAATAAAAGGAGTGACGATGCGAATCGCGAAATGGATGGTAGCCTTTCTGCCGATGGCAGTATGGGGCGGCATGCCTTCCTTCGACGCCGCGTCCGTGCGGGTGGCGGCGCCCCTGGATTTTGCGAACATGCGTTCGAGACCGCAGATGGGCGTGCATTACGATTCCGGGCGCCTCGATATCCGCAGCATGCCACTGCGCGACGTCATCACTGCGGCGTACCGGATTAAGACGTATCAATTGCAGGGGTCGGAATGGATTGCCGGCGTGATGGTGGACATCTCGGCGAAGCTCCCGGCCGGCTCGAACGAAGACCAGATTCCCGACATGCTGCAGACGCTGCTGGCCGAGCGGTTCGGTCTTAAGCTGCATCGCGAGACGAAGGACGAGCCAGTGTACTTTCTGACTGTGGGGAAAGGCGGGCTGAAGATGAAGGAGTCGCCCGCGGAGGAGGGGAAAGCCATGGCTCCGAGGACCGATTCGAAGGCGCCAGACTTCGGCATGATGGGGCGTATGTCGAATTCCACGATGAGTGGGGATCCGATGCGCGGAATGGTGATTACGGGGCCGGGAGGCGAGACGACGAAAGTGACAATGTCGGGCAGCGGAATTCATCTGGAGGCTTCGAAGATGGATCTGGCGACGCTCACCGAGCAACTGACGCAGTTCCTCGACCGGCCTGTTATCGACAAGACGGGTCTCACCGCTAACTACGATGTGGCGATCGATCTCTCCATGGCAGACATGATGAACATGATGCGGAAGCAGGGATTTCCGGGAGGAGGAGCGCCTCCGCCGGGCGGCGGCGGCTTCGGACCCCCGGGCGGGTTCCCAGGTGGTGGTTTTCCGGCAGCCGGCGCGGATGGCGGTGATTCCACTGTGATGCAGTCTCTGCAGAAACTCGGGCTGAAACTCGACGCGCAGAAAGCGCCGGGCGGGCTGTTGATAGTCGACCAATTGGAAAAAGCGCCGACGGAAAACTGACATCGCGAAGGGCTTTTCCTGATAGAATCTCACAGGTTGAGGGGAGGTGTGACTAACATGTGCGGCCGCTGGATCGCCTCACTCATTTTTTCTGTTTGTGCGATATACGCACAGCAGAAGCCTGCGTTCGAAGTCGCTTCCGTGCGGCCGGCGGCCCCGCTCGATCAGGCGAAAATCGCGGTCCTGATCAAGAGCGGAGGCAAATTGCCCGTTGGCCCGCATGTCGATTCGCGCCGCGCGGAATACCTGTACATGACGCTGCATAATCTGGTCGAAGTCGCGTGGGGCGTCCAGCCCTATCAGGTCGAGGGTCCGGACTGGATGGCTGTAGAGCGTTTCGATATTGTCGCCACGCTTCCGCCGGGAGCTTCGAAGAAAGATGCTCCGAAGATGCTGCAGTCGCTGCTGGAAGATCGATTCGGTCTGGTCGCGCACCAGGCGACCGTGGAGCGGCCGGTGCTTGGTCTGCTGGTTGGCAAGGGGGGACTGAAGCTGAAAAAGTCCTCCGGAACTCCCGTTCCCATCGACGAAAAATCGCCACTTGCGCCGGGAGAATTGACGGTCGACGGCCACGATGGGCAGATCCGGATACGGATCGACGCCGCCAAAAACAGCAGCCTGATGAACTACGGGAGCAAGGGAATGGTGACGCGAAGCGATAATCCATTTACTCGCTCCGTGCATCTGGAATTCAGCATGGCCACGATGAACGGGCTGGCCGAGATGCTGAGTGGGGTATTTACCCAGTTGCCGGGAGGTATTGGGCGCCAGATTGTCGATATGACCGGTACGGACGGATACTACGACGCCACACTCGACGTTGCGCTCTCGGATATGTCGGCGGCGCCGAAATCCGGAGAGACAGACAATGCGCCCGAGGCTAACAAAGCACTGCCGCTGACGGAGGCCGTCCAGGAATTGGGGCTGAAGCTGGAATCGCGTACAGCTCCTGTATCGCAATTCATCATCGATCACGTGGAAAAGACGCCGACGGGGAATTAACTCCCCAATCGGTTCCACGAATTTACAAATCTTAAGGGCCCTTACGGACCCGTTTTGTGGTCTGATAGCGGAAAGCGCGGAAGTTTCCGCGAATCAATTTCACAACGGGGAAGGACAATTTAATGCGTAAATGGATTCTGCTGTTCGTGGCAGTGTTTGGTCTGACGTTATCGGCTTTTGGCGATGAGATGGTGGCGGGGACGTGGAAGGGAACGCTCGAAACCCCCAACGGCGCTCAGGAAAACACCTTTGTGCTGAAGGTGGATGGCGAGAAGCTCACAGGCTCAATTACCAGCCAGATGGGAACAATTGACATCTCGGACGGCAAGGTGGACGGCGACAAGGTTTCGTTCGCGATCAATACGGATTTCGGGCTCATCAATTACACCGGTACTGTGAAGGGCGACGACATGAAGCTGACGCTCAGCGCCGGCGGCGGGCAGTTCACGCTGGACTTCGTGGCGCATCGCGCGAAGAGCTGAACGAACTTTCATCTGATATTTCAGCGGCGCCGCGGCGTTTCTGCTGCGGCGCCGTTTCCGTTTACAAAACTTGAAGTACCGGCCAGGCCGAGTGTGATCTGATGAATAATGCGTTTTTTCGCATTCTACAGGGGTGAGGCTTCGACGCCTCGTATTCATTGAGGACGGTTCTATGATTTCAACAAAGTCGCTGTTAACTGCTTGTATTGCCGGAACCGCGGCCGTTTGCATGGTTCTGGCGCAGCCTCCGGGCGGGCGCGGCGGTACGGGCGCAGCGGGAGCTGCTGCGGGACGCGGCGGCGGAGGTGGTGGACGCGGGCGCGGCGCGCGCGCAGGCGGCTTCACGCAGTACACGCGGCCACTGGCTTCAGCCGATGTGCAGGCCCGCGGACGAGCGCTGTACGAATCGAATTGCGCATCGTGCCATTCGTCCGATCTGCGCGGCGTTGCCGGGAAGGGGAACAACATCCTCCATTCCGGCGTCACCATGAATGACAAGAAGGGCGAACTGGTTGGGGCGGAGCTGAAAAAGCACGCGCAGCCGATCACTCTTTCCGATGGCGACTCGGAAGCCGTAGCGGAGTATATCCACGGCGTGCTGGCGACCATGGGCGGGCAGGGAAGCCCTCCTCGCAGTGAAGCGACCCCGGAGCTCAACGTTCTGGTGGGCGACGCGAAGGCGGGAGAAGCGTACTTCGGCAAGCATTGCGCAAGTTGCCACTCGCTGAGCGGCGATATGAAGGGGATCGCATCGAAGTACAGCGATCCGCGGGCGCTGCAGAATGGCTGGGTGGCCGGCACTCTGCCGATCGGCGGTGGCGGCGGTCGTGGCTTTGGCGGACGCGGAGGCGCCGGCGGAGTCGGCAATCAGGCGACAGTCACGCTGCCGAACGGCCAGAAGGTGGAAGGCCGTGTGGTTCGGAATGATAACTACATCATCATCCTGACGACGGCTGACGGCGCGCGGAGAGTTTTCCCGCTCGATATCAAGGGACCGAAGCCGACGATCGTGGTGAAGGATCCGCAGGAAGCGCACAAGAAGATGGTGCTCGAGCTCGACGATCCGGCTAACAAGAACATGCACGACGTGACCGCGTACCTCTGGACGCTCAAGTAAGGGGAATGAACAGACACATGAAAAAGATCATTGCTCTTTTATCCTTTGTTGCCGCGCCGGTGTTTGTGCACGCGCAGGGCGGACTCGATCCCGCCGATCTTCTGAAGCCACTTTCGAACCAGTGGGTGACCTATTCGGGCGACTTCACCGGCAAGCGGTTCAGCTCGCTGAAAGACATCAATACGGCCACGGTCAAGAACCTGAGTGTCAAGTGGATGATTCCCACTCCGCAGACTGGTTGTGGTCCCACCGGCGTGAACCCGAACGCCGGCGGTGGCGGCGGATTCGGTGGCTTCGGCGGTGGCGGCGGCGCAGCTCCGGCTCCTATCGTCGGCGGCCTCGGTAACGGCGATGCGAATAACTGCGGCCCGGCGCGTCTGGGCGGCGGAATTCTGTTCGTCGATAACATCATCTACGCGGCTGCGCCGGATAACGTGTTTGCGATTGACTCGCGCGACGGCACGGTCCTGTGGCATTACTACTGGAAGACTCGCGGCGGCACGAGCCTCGCAACCCGCGGTGTCGGCATGTGGCACGACAATATCTACTTCGAGCTGCATGACGACTGGGTTGTGTGCCTCGACTCCCACACCGGCAAGGAAAAGTGGAAGAAGGAAATTTCGAGCTTCGACGAGCAGTACTTCTCATCGAACGCGCCGATGGTGATCGGGAATCACGTTCTGGTGGGAACCGGGAACGACACCGATCGTCCGGCGTACCTGAAGTCGCTCGATCCGGAAACGGGCGATGAGCAGTGGCGGCTGTACTCCACGGCGCAGAATGCTGGTGAGCCGGGCGTTGAGACCTGGGCGAGTCTGGATGCCTCGCGCCATGGCGGCGGCACTTCCTGGATTCCCGGCTCGTACGACCCGGAAACCCATCTCTATATCTTCGGCACCGGTAATCCGACCCCGGCTTACACGGCTGGCCGCGGCGATGGCGACAACCTCTTTACTTCATGCGTGATGGCGGTGAATGTGGATACCGGCAAGATGGCCTGGTACTTCCAGACGTCTCCGCACGATACGCACGACTGGGATTCCACGCAGACCCCGGTTCTGGCGGACATGCCTTTCAACGGCCGCGTGCGCAAGCTCGTCCTGGCGGCGGAGCGCAACGGTTATTTCTTCGTTCTGGACCGGACGACGGGCGAACACCTCATTACGACGAAGCTGGGGCTGGTGAACAACTATGCTTCTGCTGTCAGCCCGGACTCGCCGCTGCATCTCAATGCTCGCGGCGAAGTGCAGCGCAATCCGAACAAGGACGCGCTGATTGCGGGAGCGCTTGTGAACAACGATGTTCTCAACTATCCGCCGCCTACGTTTTCGCCGGATACGGGTTTGTTCTACGTCCATGAGCAGAACAATCTCCGTATTTACTACCTGACCGATCCCGACCCGCGCGGGTCGATGGGTCTCGGTGGCACGAGCAACGGCGCCAGTCTGAGCTGGCCGACTTATATCGATGCGATCGACTATAAGACCGGCAAAGTGCAGTGGCGGCATGAGATCGCGAACAGCGTTGGGCTGCTTTCCACCGCGGGCGGAGTGCTGTTCCTCAGCGACGGCAACGGCATCGCGGCGTGGGAAGCGAAGACCGGCACACCGATCTGGCATGCGCAGATCGGGAGCCTTTCGAGCCCGCCCGAAACGTTCCTGCTGGATGGCAAACAGGTTGTACTGGCGACCGGCGCCAACGGGCTGTTCCTGTTCCAACTGAATAACTAAAGCAGTTCGCAGGCAGAGGCGCGCCGTGGAAAACACGGCGCGCCTTTTTTTAGTTGTCGGTCGGTTTCGATTCCACGTGATCGATCACCCAAACCGATACCGGGCGTTTATCTTCGACAAGCTTGAGACCGAGTTGTTCCACGAGCGCATCGGCAAATGAGATGGCGCCTGTGGGTTCGGCGGCTTCGGCCGTATTCGAAGGCGCGCCTGTGGGTTCTGGACCGCCCCGTCCCGGGCCTCCGCCCAGCAGTGCGAACTGATAGCTGAAGTTGAGCGTGAAATCGTAGCCGCCATCGAGACCGGTGGCGTTGCTGACTGGCGTGGTAAGTCCGCTGCCGATCTGCGTGATCTTTTCGATGAACTGATCCATGCTCACGTTCTGAAAAGTGGAAAGCGCCTGGCGAGCCGGGGTGACGGTCCGCGGATCTTTGCCATCCGGCCCTGGACCATTCGTCATCTTCGTTCGTTCGGACGGATCGGCTTTTTTCATCTTCGGCTTGACGGCAACGAGCTTCCAGGCTGTGAGCGTGCGATCTTCCTGATGCATCGCGAGCTTGAACCGCTCTTTGAGGAGTTCGCGCATCATGGTCCACGCGGCGTCGCTGTCATCTGGATTTCCGAACGGCAGTTGTATCGCGGGCGCGGGACCGTCAGTGGCGGGCGCGGCGGAAGCAGGCGGTTTGGCGATCACGCTGTAGAGAGTCTGGAGAGTCTTCTCCATCTCAGGTGGGACGATCAGCCTATTATTGTCAATCTCATAGGCGGACGTGATCAGGCCGCGCAGCGGCATGGCCGAGAAATTGACGGCGCCACCGCGAGTGATCTGGATACGCCGCGGACCGTCCGGCGAAACTTCGACCGGCCTCACATCCGCTACTTCAAACATCTTCGGAATTTTCAGAGCCAGCGCTTCGCTGACCCCGGCGGCGTTTGGCGTGGGCTTTTCCGCTTTGTCGACGATGAGCACTTCCTGAGGAATCTGAATGGGAGTCAGCTTGAGTCCCAGTTGTTTTTCAACCGCATCGAAGATGGTGATGTTATCGGACGTTCCCTGGGATTGCGCCAGAGGTCCTAACCGGAGAGTCGTGCGGTAATCGAAATCCCATTTACCTTCAAGTCCGGTCTTGTCTTCGACCGGGCTGATGACGCCGTTCTGAGACACCTGCGGAGTCAACTGCTTCGCGAACGCTTCCATCGTTACGTTGTGGCAGGTGTTATCGATGAAGACAGGACCGGCGTCGCGATTGAGGCGGATTCCGCCGCCGGGCATCGCTGTGGCGCCGGGTCCGCCGATCTGCCCCCGGCAACCGGGTGGGTTCCCGGAGTCGTCAGACTGTTTGAGCTTCGGATTCTTGCCTGCAGTCAGCGTATAGGCCTGGAGATCTTTCTTGCCGGTATGGACGACGAGATGAAAGCGCTCGGCGAGCAGCGCTTTGAGCATGGATTTCTGCGCGTCTGTGTCGGAGAGAGCATCCGGCGGGACTTTGGCCGTGAGGTCGAACTGATCCCATTCGAGCCATTGCGGGCCGCCCAGGATCTTTCCCCGGTCGGTTCCGTACGCGTAGAAAATCATGTCGACGAGGGTGGCGTTGCGAAGTTCATAGCGGCCATTGAAAACATTGGAACCGTTAGGGCGGATTCCGGCGCCGATCCGGAAGATACCGCCGTTATTCGCGGTGGGATGGATATCGGCCATTTCGAATTTTGTCGGCGAATCCGTGGATTGGGAGAGCGCCAGACCGGCCAGAGCGGCCGCGGCTGTAATGAGGGCGAAGAATCGGCTCAATTGCCACCTCCTTCCCGGTTTGGACTCCGCGAGGGGCAATTTTGTTACTAAGAATTTAGGGGACGCGCGGAATTTTCTGTGGAAATCAGGCTAATTCTGACCTGGCTTTTCCGCGTGATCGACCACCATATACTCCACCGGTCCGCGACCCGATTCCAGTTTCAGCCCGAGTTGCTCCTGGAGCGCGTCGAAAATCGAAGGAGCAGTCGCATCGGCCGGATCGGCGACCTCGCCTGGCCGAGGATCGCGTGCCCATCGTATGTGCGCATCGAACGTTCCTTTGAGACCGGTCTCATCGATCACTGTGCGCCCGACACTCAAAGAAAGCTGCCCGGCAAGCGTCCTCCAGGCAACACCGCCTGGGTCCGACATTGGTGCGCCTCGCCAATCGAGGGTGCGGATCAGACCACTCCCGCCCTGCGCCCAGCATTCGTTCGGGTAATCCTTCTTCGCCGGTACGCAACTCCCGGGCGGCATCGTGATGCCGTTCTTCCCGACTCGAAGAAAGTATACGGGCTCCTGTTTCGTTTCCATATGCTCGCGCAACTGAAAGCGGTCCTGAAGCAGTATCCGCAGCGCGAGCAGGATACGGTCCTGGTCGCTGGCGTCGCCGGTTGTGGCGTCGATCGTATATCGTTCGGCGATTGTCCAGTCGGGCAGATTGCCGATGAGATTGCCGGACTTGATTCCGTAGGCGGTGAGAATCAGCCATTGCAATGCGAGATCCTTACCGTGGAATCGCCCCGGCGTGATGTCGATAGTCCCGCCGGGCGCGGGGTCTTTGCTGAGTTTGATCGAAGCGGCTTCGAAGCGCGGCTGGTCTTCCGCAAATGCGATCCAGCGCGGGGTCATCGAACTGGCGAGCAGGAGCACGCAGAACGCAGCGGCGCTCGCCGCAACTCCGCGCCAGGACGCGCGCGCCGAAAATACAGGCCCGTGGTGGAGCAGCCTTTCCATGCGTTCCCGCAGCGAAGAGCCGCGTCCGAACAAGCCCGCAATCAGCGCCGGTTCTCGCTGCGCTTGCTGCAATTCGAACAGATGCGCGAGGCTGAGCGCGTACGGACGCGCCGCTCTGGTCCTTGCTACCACCCAGTCGTCGCAAATCATTTCTCGTTCCCGGTCGATGCGGCGCAGAATCCAGATCGCGACGGGATGGAGGGCCAGCGCGGCTTCCAATAGTCGAACCAAAAGGTTGGTCCAGTCGTCATAGCGCGCCAGGTGCGCCGATTCATGGAGCAAAATGTGTTCGCGGTCCTGCTCCGAAATTTTGTCCAGCAGGGGCTCGGGTAACACAATCGCGGGGTGGCAAAACCCTGCCGCCATGGGTGAGGCGATATCGCGCGAAATCAGGAGATCGGAAAGCCTCGCGATGGCGGGTCGCGGTAAATTCGAAACGCTTGCGCGCCGCTTTACGCCGCGCAGGTAGAAATAGCTTCGTCCAATCTGCGTCAGGCGCCACGCAAGAATCAGAAGCCATATTCCGAATACCGCGGCCGGCCATTTTGCGTCATGCTTTTGTTCCACTGTGACGATGAATGGTTCAATTTCAACGGAGGGCGTCGCGCGTCCTGCAGCCGTCGGCGTGACCGGGACAGTTCGCGGACGCCGGACGGAGAAGATTCGCGGCGCTACAGGTAAAACGAGCACGATGCACAGCGCGGCCCACCAGATCGCGTGTCGTGTCGCGGCATTCATGCTTCGGGCGAACTTCAAGACAATCGCGACAAGGGCTGCAACAATAACCGCCTGCCACAGGCTGTTGAGTACCGCATCCAGCACCGGCAGTATGACGCTCATTGCGTCTTCTCACTCAGCAGTTCGCGGATGCGCCGCCGTTCGTCGTCGCTGAGTTTCTCGTCTTCGAGCAGGTTCAGCACAAGCGCCTCAGGGGAGTTGCCGAAATATCTTCTCAGCACTTGACGCAAGGCACTCTGACTCGCCTCGGCGCGGCCCACAACCGGCGAATATACGAATGCCCGTTCATCTTTCGGCTTCGCGTGGCGGAGGTAGCCTTTCTCTTCGAGGATTCGAAGCGTGGTCAGGACAGTGTTGTAGGCAAGCCCGAGCTTCTTCGGAAGCGCGGCGGTGACTTCGGCAACGGTTGCCGAACCCTTTTGCCACAGTACTTCCATGAGGCGCTGCTCTGCCTCCGTCAGATGCGGCGATTTCCTGCGGGCCACGCTCGTCTCCTCAGCAAAAATGGAACTGGGTTGATTGTACGAACTGCGGCAGCAGTAGTCAACTATAAAATTAAGAGTTCGGGAATTAGTTCTCGCCTGGATCGGTCGCCATGGAATCGACGACCAGAAAATCCACCGGTCCGGTTTGTTTTTTTAATAACTCGATCCCGAGAGTACTGCGGAGAGCGTATTCGAGCGATGGCGCTTCGACGGCGGGGTTATCCGCCACTCCGTAGCGGAACGTGTAGTCGTAGTTACCTGTGACGCCAGTTCGGTTCCAGACGGGCTCGCGCAAAAAAATTGCCAGCTTCTCGGCCAGTTCATCTAGGGTGGCGTGATGCGAGGTGACCAACGCAATTCCTTCTTCAGGCAGGGTACCGGCCACGTAGGGCTTGTCACCAGCCGGAAGCTCGACCTCCTTCACCTTGAGGCCCCCTTTTCCGAGAATGAGGGCGGCGCCTTCCACATCTTTGGAAATGATGTGGGCCTTCTGTTTGAAACGCGTCGCGAGAAGGTTCCGCGTCATCTGGCGCATCTCGTCAGCAGTAGCGTCGTGATTTGTGGTGGCATCGATGCGAACAATCTGTTTACTATGGATGCCACTCACTCGATTGAAAGGTATGTTCCAGGCGAAGCTGTTCAGGTAAAAGAGGTCGGTCTGCCAAACCAGACGGCGGGCGGTCAGGGTCGGCCGGACAGCGACGAGGCCATCATCTTTCGGCGCCGCCTTTACCGAAGCAGCATCGAACGCCGGACCCGTCTGAGCTGCGGCGGTCCCGCACAGTAATGCCAAAGCCAGCCATCTCATGGATCTATTCTGCCTTGAAAGGTGTACGGTGTCGAGCGGTATGATTCGCTTGTGGCGAAAAACGGCACACAACGCGTCCTGATCTTCTGCGCGTATGCCGCGCTCGGCGGGCTCGCAGTGTGGGCTGCGGACGCAGCGCAGGAGTTATTCAACAGGACACGTGAAAATGTCGTCGCCAATCTGAAGCAGTTCCCCCGATATGTCTGCGTCCAGACCGTGACGCGTGCCCAATATCAGTTGCCGCCGGCAGGATCGAGCTGCGCGTCGGTGATCGCCGCCAGAGATCGAAAGAGCGCCGAACGCATCCTGCGCGAGCATGACCGGTTGCGGCTCGATGTGGCCGTCGGGGACAAGTCCGATATGTATTCGTGGGCGGGCGCGAGTCAGTTCGACTCCGAAGATATCGCCCACATTGTTTCGCGAGGGACGAGCGGCAGCGGTGAATTCGCTTCCTTCCTGACCGGCGTTTTTGGCGGCGATGCTCAGAAGTTCACTTATACCGGCGAGAAGGCTCTGCCGATTGGCCGCCTGGCGGTCTTCGATTTTGAAGTGCCACTCGAAAGAAGTCATTACCGGTACACGGTGGATTCAAAGGACTACGTCACGATTGGCTACCATGGCTCATTCTTCGTCGATCCGGCGACGGCGAACCTGCGCGAGCTCGATGTGGACGTGCATGACTTTCCACAATCGAGCCACGTGTGCCGCGCTCAGGACAGGATTGAGTACGCTCAAACCAAAATCGGCGATAACACTTTTCTCCTCCCCAGTCATTCCACGATGGATGTGCTCTATGGAAATTACTCCGAGTCGCTCAATGAGACGACATTCTCCGGCTGCCGCGAGTACGTGGGAGACTCGACAATCCGGTTCGATGTGGATGAAAATGGCGACACGCCCGAAGAAGTGAAGCGACGCGCACTGCCGGCGTTGCCGCCGAAGACGCGCATGCGGGTACGGATCGACCCGCCGGTGGATGCGAACACAGCCGCTGCGGGTGACCCGATTACCGGCGTCGTGACTTCGCCGGTGAAAGAGAAGGGTGTGGTTGTGGTCAATGCGGGAGACAAACTGGTCGGTCGGATCGTGCGGCTGGAGCAGACGATGGGTCCGGCGCCTCGATGGACGGTTGCGATCGTGTTCAACAAACTGGAGCGGAACGGCGTTGAGGAAAAGGTGTCGATGAAACCGGATGACGATGGCGACCGCTCGCCGATGGTCAGAACGATGGGTCGGGTTCGCCCGCAGCCGGCAAGCTTCATTACTGACGAGCGGCCCGCGGGCGGCGGAATTTTTTCCTTCCAGGAGGGCGGCGATCTGGTGCTGGGCCCGAACTTCGTTTCCGAGTGGGAGACCCGCTGAGCGCGGCGATTTCCTCCGGAGTCATCTCGCGCCATTTGCCGATTTGCAGATCACCGAAAGTGACGGGACCGATTGCCGTGCGGACAAGCTTGAGAACCTTACTGTCGACAGCTTCGATCATGCGGCGCACCTGACGATTGCGGCCCTCAGTGATCGAAAGTTCGAGATGCGTATATTTACCGGAATCACGGACGCGCTCAACCTTTGCCGGGCGCGTGGGTCCATCACTGAGCGTGACCCCGTGGCGTAATTGGGCAATTGCTTCATCCGGGAGCAGCGTGGAGCACTTCACCAGATACGTCTTCGCGATGTGGTGATCCGGATTCGTAAGTCGCTCTGCGAATTGCGTGTCGTTCGTCAGGATGAGGAGACCGCTGGTGTCGAGGTCGAGACGTCCAACAGGCGAAACGAATTGTCCGACGCCGCCGATGAGGTCATAAACCGTGGGGCGGCCCTCGGGATCTTTTCGTGTCGTGATGTAGCCGGTGGGCTTGTAGAGCAGAATGTAGACGCGCTTCTCCCGGACGAGCGGATGGCCGTTGAGCGTGATGCGATCACGCGCAAAGTCGATCCAGATGTCGGGATTCTCAACGGTTTTGCCGTTGACCTGAACGCGGCCCGCGTGAATCCAGCTGCGCGCTTCGGTGCGCGAACCTGCGCCCGACTTAGAGATGACGCGTTCGAGAGTCTTTTGCGCCCCACTCAACGCAGGTTCACTTTAGCCAAACCGGTATTGCCGCCGGAATCCGCCACGCGCAGCACGAGAAGATGTTCGCCCGCGGGAATTCCGGTGACGTGCAGGCGGAACTGTTCGGATCGTGAATCGAGCACGCCATCCAAAGGCGCGACAGGAGTCCACGCGCCGGCGTCGAGAGACCACTCGGCGCGGCGCAGCGGGGAAGCCGCGTCCAGAGCGTCGAAGGCGATATCGGCCGTGGCGGCATTCCGTGCCGAGGATTGGATGCGGATCGTGGGCGGCGTGTTGTCGATAAGAACGGGCGAACTGACCAACTCGGCTTCACGGGCGCTGCCTGCGGGATTCGATTCGCGGTCAGACGCGGTGACCCGGAAGTAATACCGGCCGTCGGCAAGAGCATCGCCATCGAGCGTGACGTAGGGGTCATGCAGATCGCGACGCAGAATTGTCCACTGATCCTCGCCTTCGCCGCGAAAAGCAAGCTCGTAGACCAGCTTGTCGGAATCGGGATCGTCGTCGCTCCAGGAAATGAGCAGCGACTGGATAGCAGAGCGCGACATCGTCTGCGTTGCCGTGCCCGTGGAGGCTGTTGGACCTGCGTCGCCGGTATCGGTCACGCTGATGCTGAAGGCGGACTGCGAACCGGCTGCCGCGGTTTTCGCAGCCGGCGCAGGTGGCGCCTGCTGGGTCACGGTGATGGCGTGGACGGCCGGCGGGCTGTTCTGGGGCAAGTACGCCGCGCTGATGTTATCGAGATGCGCGGCAGTGGTGGTGAGGCTCGCGCGGAACTGCAGGTAGCGCGCGTTCGGACTGGTGATCGGAGAGCCAGAAGCATCCGTCAGGGCAGGGGACCAGTCGCTCCAGGAATTATCTGGACGCAGACTGTTGCCGGAGCGCGTTTCGATCTTCATGCCTTCACCGTCCCAGCGCAATCGTCCCCAGCGCGAGGTCGCATTCGCATCGAACACCGGGGATTCGTAGGCGCCGCCCGCAGCCGCGGCTCCGAGCCGGTAGAGTTTGCCACTGTTCGCCGTGGCGACAAGCAGCGTATCGCGCTCGCGGAGAAGGCGAACGGCCTCGCCGTCATTCGTCTGCGCAATGAGGGTGAGGCGGCGGCTCGGGGTGAGCCGGTAGATGCGCGCATTCTGATCCGTTATGAAATCGAGATCGCCATTGGTCTGCGGAAGAATGTCATACACGTTTTCTTCTTTGGAACTCCAGAGCGTGTCGACAGTGTTATCGGGATAAATGCGATAGATGGCGCTCTTCTCCACGCCGACGGCTTCCGTTGTGGCCGTGGGCGTTGGTGTAGCCGCCGCAGGCGCCGCCTGTACAGGAACCGCTTGCGGTGCGGTGGGTTTGAGCTCAGCGCCTGCCTGCGCCGTTACCGTGATCGTGGTGGAAATCGTGGGGACAGCGTCCTGCTGCAATCCCTGATTTTGCTGTGCAGCCTGGATTTTCTTCGCAAGTGCGCCCCCGAGCCCCGCGACGTAAACGGAACCATCAGCTCCCGTTGCGAGCGCGCGCACTTCGGGCAGCGTGGAATCGTAGAGCGCGAACGCCTTGTCTTTCGCGGTGATGCGGTAGAGGATGCCGTTGGGCTCCGTCCCCGCGAGCAGACGGCCGCTCGAATCGAGCATCAGACCCGTGACGTTGCCCTGGCCGGTCTGGTAATACGGCTCGCCCTTTCCCGCTGCAGTGATCTTGTAGACAACGCCGCTATCGCCCGTGCCTGCGTAAAGGGCGCCATCGGGCGCGCAGGCGAGCGCCCAGATGTAGGCCGATTTCGGATCGAAATATTCCGTGACCTGTGCATCGCCGGATGTCGGATGGATTTTGTAGATCTTGCCGTTGGGCGAGGTAGCGGCGTAGAGATCGCCCTGCGGGTTCACGGCGAGCGCGAAAACCTCAGGGCGGTCGGAGGTCCAAAGCAGCGAAGATTTGCCGCTGGCATCAATGCGATAAATGCGTCCGTGATGGCCGGTCGCCGCGTACAGCACGCCGCCGGGCCCGTTCACGACGCTCCAGATCACCGGCTGTCCGGAATCGAAAACGGTATCGAGATGCGGCGCGGCGGAGAGGCGGCCGTCGCGTGAGAGCGCAACGCCATCCATCTTGCCCGCAATAAAATCGGTAAAGCTCGACATCTCCCAGAAAGAAGACGTGGACGCAGCGGCCAGCGCGGCCGCGAAAACCGCGGCAAGGGCCACGCGAGTAGCGCGGTTCATTCTTTAACCTCGACCTGAACTGTTTTCGATCCGGAGACCATGTTGCCGGCCGCTTCCATCGCCAGCTCGGTCACCTTTGCATTTTTGCTTTGGGCAATGGAGGGAACGCCTCCAAGGACGAGCGCGAGCGACGGCGGCGGACTCGCCATCTCGGCGCCCTGGACGGCGAAAGATGGCTCGGCGCGCCAGACCCGGACGTAGGCTTTGTCGGTGGGGCGAATCTGATTGACGATGGAGATGAGCTGGCTGGCATCCGCCGGGCTGTCGGAAATTGTCTGGCGCATATCGGCGAGCGATGCCTGCCCGCCGTCACAAACCGTGAAATAGAGCGTGCCCGGCGCGGCCCCCGGCGGAATGGTGTAGCTGGTTGTGCGTGAGATTTCGACGCCGTCTTCGCCATCGAGCAGCGCGGTCACATTGATCTTGTCGCCAGGTTTGGCTTCGCGCTTCGATGTGTAGACCTGGCCGATGTTGAACGCCTGTTTGCGCGAAGACGCGTCGAGTGTGACGGAGATACGCTTGAGTTTCAGATCGTCGAAGCCGCCCTGCATCACGTAAGAAAGAGTTGTCGCCGCATTCAGCGCGGCGCTGGTGGCGGCTCCGCCGTCTGTGGCATAAACATTGCGGATCTGTGCCACGTCGGAGCGGTTTTGAAATTCAATAGCGCCGTGCATCGTGACGCTCAGTACGCCGGTGGCGCGCGCAGTGGAATCGAGCGCCGAGAACACGGCCATCTGAAGCAGATAGGGAGACAGCAGGCGATCGTTCACGATTCGCATGTGGAATTCGCCGGTGGGCTTGCCTTCCTCCGTGACCGTAATATCGAGCGGCGTCATGTTAGCGCGACTGCCGAGGGTTCCGGTGACTGCGGTGTCGCGATCCTGGGAAATGACGCCCATCAGCTCGCGCGCGGAGGAAATCTTGAAAGACGTATTCACGTTGGCGAGAAGCGTCATGACTTCGGAGCGCGTAAAAGGAAGGTCGGTAGCGCCCATCGAGAGGAAGCGGTGGCCGAAGGCGTAGACTTTGTTGCCGTCGATGGCCGTGACTGTCCCATCCGCGCCGACTCCGAAATCGCCCATCATCAGCTCGACGCTGATCATGGAGCCGGGCTGCAGCCGCGAGGGATCACCCATGCGAGCGACGGCGGAGGAACCGCCGAGCGAGATACCCTGCCGCGGTTCCAACCCGATGGCGCGCAGTTCCGGCGCGAATTTTTCGATCGTCGCGCTGGTGAACCCGGAGAACGAAATCGGCGTGGCGACTTCCGTCATACGGCTCTCTCCGAAGCTGGCCGACGCCGGTTTCGGAAGCGCACTGCGCAAAAGCGCCGCCGGATCGGTGAGTTTCGCGAGCCGCATAGGTTCGGGCGTTGCGGGCATCGATTCGACGCGCAGCATTTCCTCAATGGGCCGGATACCGGCGATCGGGTCTTTCGAATACGGGAACGCCAGTGCGACTGCGCCAATCAGTTTGCCATCGATATAAACCGGGCTCCCGCTCATTCCCTGCATGACGCCCGTATGCTCCAGCGGTCCTCCGGAGAGACGGCCGAGGATGAGGGACTGTTTGGGGCCGATGTTATCGAGAACGCCGAGAATTTCGACGTCGAAGTTCTCGACTTTGTCGCCAGAGAAGACGGTCTTCCCGGTCGCGTGCATGCCGGCTTTGACATCGCGCAGCGGCAGGATGGAAAGCGCCGCAGGGAGGGGCAGAGCGGCCAGAAGCAGGACTGTCAGGCAACGGGGGAGCACGATTTCAGTGTAGTCTGGCTCACGCGCAGCCGTATTCGGGATTCAGCCGCGAAAGGGTGGAGTTGACGTATAGGGCCGGATGCATTTCGAGCGCGGTCTGTACAGCATCGGGTGGCAAAGTGTCACGATGATACTGGCAAATGCCGCTCAGCGCCGGAGCTTTCCGCATAAGATCTTCAAGACGCCGCTCATATTCGCGAAGCTTCTCCAGGTTCTTTTCACTGCCGAACTCCCAGGTCATGTCGCCCGTTGCCCATAAGCCCGCATAACCATCAGCGACGGCTTTTTGCACCGCATCGCCGAGCAGCGCGATCATTTCATCGACGTCGAATTTTCCGTTGATGAGATGCCCTTGGTCGGAGGTAAGGATCAAAGCGCGTCTTGCGAGAAACGCGGGAAGGTCCAGCCCGGTAGCGACAAGGCGCGATCTCATTCCCGCCACCATCGCCGGACTGTTCAGATAGAGGCAGCGATGATTCGTATTCAGCCTGTCAACAAGCGTCTGGGCAACGTCAGCGAGACAGTGAGAAGGCGCGCCAGCGTAGATCAGACACTGATGGCGAGTATAACGGGAGTCATGTCGGGTGGCTGTCTGCGGGGCCATCGTCAATAAAACAGTTTATCAATGGACGGTTTAAGTACCAAACGGAGCAAATGAGCGCAGATTCGGCAGCGCGGGCGGGCTCGTTTGAGCGAACCCGCCCAGGAGAATCAACCAGCTCTTACTTCCTCTGGCGTCCGGCAGCGGCTGCCGGACGAGCCGGCGCTGTCTGTTGCGCGATGGCGGCAGCGGCGACTTTGACCGACGCCGTGTCGATCAGTTCGGCCATTTCGTAGCCGGGCATCGACTCGGCTTCCCGCGTAAAAGTCAGCGAAGCGGTCACGGCGTCGTAGTCGATACTGACCAGGTCCCCCGCGCGAATCTGTTCAGACGCGATCAGATTCGAGAGCGGATGCACCAGGCTGCGTTCAATCGCCCGTTTTAAATGGCGTGCACCATACTTCATATCCGTGCCTTCACTCAGCATGTAGGCGCGCGCGGGCTCCGTCAAATTCATGACGAACGGTACAGAACCGGGAGCGCGAATAATCCGCTGCTGCAACTGCGCGAGTTCAAGCCCGAGAATCTTCTGCAACTGATCGGAACCAAGCGGGCGGAACACCACAACCTTATCGATGCGGTTCATGAATTCCGGTGTGAATTTCCTGCGGGCCGCTTCAAGACCTGCCCGAGAAAGTTTACCGGTCATCTCTTCGCTCACTTCGCCATCGATCGCGCTGCGTTCCACATTCGAAGTCGCGAAGCCGAGACGAGGCCGCAGCAGGTTGCTCATTTCCGCCGCGCCCAGGTTGCTCGTCATGAAGATGAGCGACTGCGAGAAGTCGACCTTGCGATTATCGCCGAGCGTCAGCGTGCCTTTATCGAGAATGCCGAGCAGCAGGTTCCACAGCGCATCACTCGCCTTCTCGATTTCGTCGAACAAAATGAAGCTGACCTTCATTCCTTCGTGGTGATACTGATTCAGCGCTTCCTGGCAAAGGATCGCGTGCGTTTCGCGATGCCCCAAATATCCAGGAGGCGAGCCGATCAGCTTGGCGATTTCGTGGCTGTGCTGGAA
>DASYCD010000103.1:0-11548 GCA_036500405.1 Bryobacteraceae bacterium | reverse complement strand
CGTCGTCTCCGATTCCGGAATCTCGCGCTTCGGCGCCGTCAGATCGCCCGCCGGCTGCCGCGCGCGGATCGAATGATCCGTCATCAGGATGTACACCGCGTCATCCGTCCGCCGCTTCGGCATGTGGCACGAAATGCAGTTGGCGGACGCCGTGTGGGGCGGGGCAGCGGGCATTGCCCCGAATGCCGCAGGCTTGGAAGCCGTCCCGTGGCAAGTCTGGCAAACCTGGTTGTAATGCGCAGTCGCCGCCTCACCCCGCGGAATATTGTGCGGATCGTGGCAGGTCGTGCAGGTCATCTTGCCTTCGCTCTTCAGGAAACACTGCGATTCCCGCAGCCGGTACGCCCCCTGCGCGACCTCGAACCGCTCCCCCATCCCACCCGCACGATCGAACGTCAGCCGGAAATCGCCCAGTGGCTGCCCAGGCCGGTACGAGAACGGCGCGCGATCGAACTTCCGCAAATCGTGCGGCAGATTCTGAGTCGAGGTCTCGAGATGGCACTGCATACAGACCTCCATCTCCCGTTCCCCGCTCAGCTTCTTCGGATTCACAATCGCCGCCCGAATCTCGGCTGCCGTCGCCCCCGCCTTCGACGCCGTCTCCACATGCAGCGCCCCCGGTCCATGGCACCGCTGGCAATCGATTCCCTCCGGCAGCGGCTGCGAAAATACCGGCGTTGCGCCGACCTCATCATGCCCCGTCGGAATCGTGGGATACGCATCGTGGCAGGACACGCATTCGTACGTAATCACGCGCGTCGACCCCGGATAATCCGGCCGGTCGAACCCAGGCGTCATAGCCCAGAAACCGCCCTTATCGAAATACCAACCGAGCGGAAGCTGCTGCATCGTGCCGCGGCTCGTCACATGAAGATAGGTACGTCCATGGTTGCCGGACCCCATCACGTAATCCACCGACTTTTCATCGATGTTCGTCTCTCGCCCGTCAAAGTCCTTCTGCCATTGCCGCTGAAAGAACTTCCCGTCACGCTCGATCATCTCGATATAGGTGCCGGACGCCTCGTGATAGAACGGATGCGCCGTCGTATCGGCCGCCGTCGCCGCCGAAGGCTTATAAAACGACCGTCCCATCCCCGTCTTCGCGTAGCTCGCCGCGATTCCGGCATGGCACATCGCGCACTGCGCCGGATCCACGTAACGATTCGCGGGAGGAGTGGTCCGGCGCGTCTGCGCCACCAGCGCTGCCGCCACGGCCACAGTCGCAGCCGCCGCTACGGGCCACTTCAACCCCATAGGCCTTCGGACATCACTTGAATTTTCTCACGCCCGCGCCGGAAACCGCCTCTATTCCGCCGCCGCCTCGGCATGAAGGAAATGCTCGCTGAGTTCGTCGATCTTCTTCCCCACTGGCGTATACGAAACGGCCACCGAGAAAACGAACGCTCCCACCGCGGTCATCGCCGCCTCAGTGTACTCGCCCGGATAGTGCGATGCATGAATAGCGGAATCCGCCAGAAACGTGCAGACGGCGAAGAAGGCGGAAGAGGTCCAGCGGTTCGCCAGATGCCGCGCGAAACGGGTGAACGTGAGCGCCACCGCCGGCGACACCGCCAGCAGGCCCGTCTTCGTGGCGATTGCCACGTGCACCAGCGTCACGGCCGCCACGTCCCCCTGCACCATCAGGAACAGACACACCGCCCCCGCCTCAATGGCCTTATGGCCGCAGAGCGCGGCGCGAAATTGCTGCTTCCCGTGCCAGAATTTGCGGAGATTCAATCCCTCCACTTTAACTCAGCCGGCGTCTCAACCAGCGCGTCTCAACTTCTCCTCATACATCGCAAAGTCCGCCCGATGCAACAGTTCGGAAGCGCTCTCATTCGCCCTCCACGCCGCGGCTCCTACAGCCGCTCCCACAACGATCGCCCGCTCCACCCCCTCAATCGCAAACGGCTTCTCCATGGCCGCTTTGATGCGCGCCATCTCTGCGACCCCGCCTTCGACGAACGCCACGAACTCATCGCCACCCCATCGCCCGATTGTGTCCCCGGCGCGAAACGCCGTGCGCAGCCGGTCTCCCACCTCACGCAGCAACTCGTCCCCCGCCGCATGGCCATACGTATCGTTAATCTTCTTGAACCCGTTCAGGTCGATGTAAATCGCCGTGAAGGGTTCCCCGCGCTTCACCCGGGCTTCCAGCTGCAACTCCACCGTGCGCCTGTTCGCGAGCCCTGTCAGCGTATCGCGCGACGCCTGCATCACCAGTTGATCCTGCGCCTCTTCGAGCAGCGTCAGCGTACGTTCCAGTTCTTCCGTTTTCCGGCGCTCCCGGTCCACCAGCCGCTTGCGCTCCAGACTCGCCCCAATCCTGGCCCGCAACAGCACGCGGTTAAACGGCTTGGGCAGATAATCCACCGCCCCCATCTCGATGCACCGCACAACGCTCTGCAATTCTTCGAGCGCCGAAATCATGATCACCGGCAACTCGCGCAGCCGCGGGTCCTGCTTGATCCGGGCCAGCGTTTGAAACCCGTCCAGATCCGGCATCAGAATATCGAGCAGCACCAGATCGCAGGCCGATTCTTTCAGCAGCGCCAAAACCTCCAGCCCGCTCCTCGCCTCCAGGACCTCATGTCCTTCGCACACCAGACGCCGCCGCAGCAGATCGCGATTGCCATCGTCATCGTCCGCAATCAGAATCTTCCCCCCGCCGCGCGCCGATGCGTGGGCCAGCGCCGCCACTTTACGACTGGGCGCCGGGGCGACGGAACCCGCCGGTATCCCGCTCAGATCCGCCAGTTTCCGGAGCGCACCCCCAATCGCCGAAAGATCCGCCAGCGTCTCCCGATGTCCCTCATTCAGCTTCTGGTCAATCGTCCCCAGCGCCTCCGAGATCTGCAGCGTCGTCCCCAGCAAATTGCGCCGGAATTCGTCACTCTCCCAGCCCGGCTCGCGAGCGTCCTCGCGAAACGCTTTCTCGATCGACGCCAGCGCCTTCCGGCCCCCATCCAGAATCTGATCGAAGGCCGGAATGAAGGGCTCCAGCCGCCGGTCCTTTGCCTCGTCGATCAGCAACTCCGTATATCCCACAATGTGGTTGACAGGCGTCCGGAACTCGTGCCGTAGCCAGGTCGGTGATTCAGTTTCGGTCATTTATGTGACATATCGGACGCCTCTTGAGTTTGAATAGGTCTCGCAACAAATTTTTCCTAAAATTTTCTTGCGAGTGTTTCAATGGAATTGTGAAGCGCTCCGGAGTTGCGGATCTGCCTCTCCACGGCGGCCACGTTCCGCCCTGGCTCGCGGCCCGCATGACCGCTCTCGGAACGGCCATCGCCGAAAGCATCCTGCTCCACTACGGCCACAACGAATTTCTGACCCGGCTGAGCGACCCCTTCTGGTTCCAGGCCTTCGGCAGCGTCATGGGCATGGACTGGCACTCCTCTGGCATCACCACCTCCGTGATGGGAGCGCTCAAGCGTGGCCTGAACCCACGCGCTTCGGAACTCGGCATCTACATCTGCGGAGGGCGGGGAAATGCCGGCAGGGCGACTCCCCGCGAACTCCTGCAGATTGCCGAAGCCCGCGGACTCGATGGCGACGCCCTCCAGCGCACCAGCCGTCTGACCGCGAAAATCGACAACAACTGCATTGCCGACGGCTTCCAGATCTACCTGCATTCATTTGTGCTCACTGCGGCGGGCGAATGGGCCGTGATCCAGCAGGGAATGAACCCCGGCTCCCACGCCGCGCGGCGTTATCACTGGCATTCCGCGAACGTGCGCGATTTCGTCGAAGAGCCCCACTCCGGCATCGCGGGCCAGCATCAGGGCATGCTGATGAATCTGGTGGACACTCACGCGCGGCCCGCCCGCGGCGCGCTGCTCGATATCGCACGAGGCGGTCCCGATGCGGCGCTCGACACCATTCGCCATCTGCGGATGCCCGATCACCACGACGTTCGCGCCGAAGATGTGGACCTGAAGCGCCTCGGCGCCGTTCTCGCCACCGCGTATGACCGCGATCTGAAGGGATTCGCCGATCTCCTGCTCGTCGAAAACCTCGGGCCGCGCACGCTCCAAACCATGGCGCTGATTGCGGAGGTTGTCCACGGAACCCCAACCCGGTTCTCCGACCCCGCGCGCTTCTCCTTCGCACTCGGCGGCAAGGACGGCCACCCGTTTCCGGTGCCGCTGAAAACTTACGACGAATCGCTCGGGGTTCTTCGCCGCAGCCTCGATCGCGCGAAAGTCGACGGCGCCCAGAAGACCGACGGCCTCCGCCGCCTCGACCGCTTCGTCCGCCAGGTAGAAGATCGTATCCACCCCGAAGCCGATTTCGACGCCGTGATCGCCCACGAACGCCGCATCTCGAAATCCATCGGCGGACGCACGGTTTTCGACGACAAGCCCCGCCCGCGACCGGCCCAGTTAAGCCTCTTTTAATTCTCGCCAGGAGTTTTTTCAGCGCTGTCAACCACCAGCACGGCGACCGGCCCTTTCCGGGCTTCCAGTTTGAGCCCGAGTTGTTCTTCGAGTGCGGTGAACAGCGAGATTCCC
The DNA here is from genome assembly GCA_036500405.1 of Bryobacteraceae bacterium. Classification (GTDB taxonomy): domain Bacteria; phylum Acidobacteriota; class Terriglobia; order Bryobacterales; family Bryobacteraceae; genus BOG-234. The sequence goes on along the minus strand of DASYCD010000103.1, from coordinate 7,031 downwards.
GCGGCATCGGGATTCGCATTCTGGAGCTGTCGAAGTGTCCAGGTGAGCTTGACCTCATAGATGCCGTCGAGTCCCGTCTTATCGATAATCGGACGCTCCGTCTCAAAGCGCGAAAGAAGATAAGCCAGCTTCGGCATGGGCATGATGTTGTCTATGCTGCCGCCCCAATTCTTACCCTGGAAGCCGTCCGGAACTTCCTTCTCGGCCTGCATCTTGACTCCGCCTTTCGCTGGCTCCAGCGCGTAGTAAGACATTTCTTTCTGCTCGCGATGCGTAACGACTTTGAACCGCTCTGCCAGGAGCGTCTGCATCATCGCCTGCAATTGCGCGGAAGATGTTCCCGGCGCAGCCTTCGCATCGATGTTGTAGAGGAATCGCTTCGACTTGATCCACTCCGGTCCCAGAATCTGCGCATCGGAGGCAATCCCATACGCGAAGCGGACGCAGTCGTTGAGAGTCGCATTGCCAAAGGTGACCTCTTCCTTCCGCACGGTTCCGAGGTTCATCGAAATTGAATCCCCCAGCGTCGAAAGGTCAACAACCTTGACCGAGGCCACGTCAAACGCAGGCCGCGGTTGCGCCTGCCCGGTAATACTCACGATCAAGCCAGCGAGAAAAGCGGAAAAGATAAACCGGGGCATGGCGCTTCGACTCCGCTTGACGCGCAATTGTTCCCGGCGCCGCCTGGTTAATTTTTCGAAGGACGTTCCAAACGGGCAACGACGTTCGATGGCGTGCCCGCTCCGCTGCTCTACGTTGCCGCGGGTCAGATTAACACCGTAGTCCCGTTTCGCGCTTCGAACACAACGAGCGTTTTGCGTGGTCATTGCCGGTAAACCTTCCAACTATATGCCTTTCGCGCTGAGGCCCGCGCGACCGGGAATCTTCACGATTCCGGGAACGCCGGTGAACGGCGGCCCTTTGTATGCCTCCGCGCTCAATCAGGACGGCGCTACTAACTCACAGCGGAATCCTGCGCCGCGCGGCTCCATCGTCGCTCCGTTCGGAACGGGATTCGGGAGTCTGTCACGAACTCCTGCCGATGGAACGCTTGTCCCGTTGCCGCTTTCCACACATACGCTGAATATGGAAGAGTTCTGTTGTGAAAATGAGCATTTCATATCTGCGAATGCTGGTCCGGCGCAATGGGCCGGACAGGCGCCTCTCGAATTCGCGGGACTGAGTCAGATCAGCGTGCGCGTGCCGGATACCGGATCGTCACTCTTCCTCACAGAGAGTGAGGGCGATCCCTCGTCCACACTTTCGGTATTTTCGAACCGCGTCAATCTTTGGATCAAATGACGCTCCATGAACGGCGAACTATATGCGTCAGCATGGCCACTATGAAATTCTCGATCCCTGATGTTTCAGCGGTTTCTGCGCTGGTGCGGCGTCGTGCGCTGTGTCGCGCTAACCGCTCCGTGTGGCGCACCGCCACAATTCTTCTTTTCCCTTTCATAAGCATGCTCTTCGCGCAAACTGCGGGTGTCCCTCTCGGAGTCACCGCTACCCGAACCATCGCGGGCGCCTCCAGATACAACTTCGCTCGTCTTGGGCCTTCCGGCAGTGTCTACCTCGTGGGGCGTCCGGGCGAGTACGCGTGGGCTGTGCCCGGACATTCCTATGGCGGCACCCCTGTCGCTGCGTATGTCTCTCGTCTCGATTCTTCCGGACAGCCGGTTTTTACCACCGCTTTCGGAGGAACGTCCGGTATCTCCTCAGTTGTCGTCGGCGGTGATGGAGATGCATATCTCTCGGGAACGGCATCAGCCTCAGGCTTCTACACGTCTCCCGGTGCCTACGAAACCTCCACCAGTATCCCGAGCGTTCAGTTCGCATGCCGGATCAATGGAGTGGACGGTTCCGTCCGCTACTGCACTTACCTCGATACCGACGCTCCGGGGAGGCTCAACGTGGATGCTTCCGGAGCTCTGACGATCGTTAGCCCCTGGTCGACTCCGGGTTACTTCACGCCTTCTCCGACTCCGGGCGCACTCAGCGCGGGGCCCAATCACATCTCTGTCGTGAAGCTGAGCCCCGATGGCGCAAAAGTTCAGTGGATTGCGGGATTCGGATCTTCGTTGTATGGTGACCGTGTTTCCGCCACGGGAATCGATCCTTCCGGTAATGTCTGCGTCGTGGGAGCTACAGATGGGACCGACTATCCCGTGACGCCAGACGCGGCGACGAATCCATTTCCCGCGGTTCTTCCTCCGGACGGCGTTGGTTTTGTCTCCTGCATCCGCTCGGACGGGACGGCCTTCCTGTGGTCGGCGCTGGGCCACGCCGGCGAAGTTCCGGAGGCCGTCGCGATCGACAGCGCAGGCGAAGCTCAGGTTGCTTATCTGGATCTGGCGGGTGTTTACGGACTGCGCCGTTACGCGGCCTCGGGCGGATCTGTGAAGTTTGACGTTCCATTCGGTCCGACGGATGGCACTCAGGCGTCGTTCAGCGCCGGCTCCCTCGCGATGGCAATCGACGCGGCGGACAACACATCGCTGATTTTTGGCGCCGCTACGATTACGCCCCCGCTGTCGCATCCCACGGCAACCTGCGGCTTCGCGAGTGAAGACCTTCGCGACGATGGTTTCCTGGCGCGGTTTGCTCCCGACGGCTCGATCGCCCAGGCGACATGGCTGAAAATGCCGTTCCCGGGTATCTCCGACTTCTCGGCAGCCGGAACACTGACTATATTGACTTTCGGCGATGATCCTTCGGTTGTGAGTCTTGGCGCGGCGCCGGAATTGCAACTCGGCTGCGTCGGCAACTCGGCCAGCTTTGTGGGCGATCCATTGGCAGCGGGTGAGATTGTCGCCCTGTTCGGTTCGAACTTCACGGCGGGAGCGCCGGCTATTGCAATGCCAGACGCGAATGGCGCATGGCCCGTGACGCTCAACAACACTCAGGTGACGTTCGACGGCGTGCCCGCTCCTCTGCTCTACGTTGCGGCGGGTCAGATCAACACCGTGGTCCCGTTTCGCGCTTCGAATACGACGAACATCTGCGTGGTCATTGCCGGTAAACCTTCAAACTGTATGTCGTCCCCGGTGGCGCCGGCACAACCGGGCATCTTCACGATTCCGGGAACGTCGGTGAACCACGGTGCTCTGTACGCCGCCGCGGTCAATCAGGACGGCTCCATCAACTCTCCGCAGAATCCTGCGCCGCGAGGTTCTATCGTCGCTCTGTTCGCTACTGGACTCGGCAGTCTGTCACAAACTCCCGCCGATGGAACGCTTGTCCCGTTGCCGCTTTCCACGCAGACGCTGAATGTCTACGCGGTCTGGCCCGGGGCTCAGCCGCATGGTTTGACTACGACCGATCCGGCCCAATGGGCCGGGCAGGCGCCTCTGGAATTCGCGGGGCTGAGCCAGATCAACGTGCGCGTGCCGGATTATTCCGGATCGTTCCTCAACCTCGTGGTGAGTCAGGGTCCTTACTCGCCCCCATACCACATATGGAGTTCGAATTCCGTCAATCTTTGGATCAAGTGACGCTTTGATTCGCGTCAAAAAGGATGGAGCCCGGTGCCGGGATTGAACCAGCGACATCCAGTTTACAAAACTGGCGCTCTACCAACTGAGCTAACCGGGCCTATTGGCATCTTAACAAACCGGCCCCTTGCATTCTGGCGCAGCCGCTGCCATCGTATCGATTAGGATGTCGGCCGCCTGGACACGTCGCGGGTTCCTGGGTGCGCTGGCGATAACCGCCAACGCGCAGCCAACTCCCCTATTTTCCAGCGATGTGAAAGTCGTCAGCGTTCTGGCGTCCGTACGCGCCAAAGACGGCGGCATCGTCAACGACCTCACGCAGGACGACTTCATCCTGTCCGAGGACAAACACCCTCAGAAGATCCGCTACTTCTCGCGGGAAAGCAACTTGCCGCTGATCCTCGGTCTGCTCGTCGATACCAGCGGCAGCCAGCTCAACGTGCTCGATGAAGAGCAAACCGCCAGCTATCATTTCCTCGATCGCGTCCTGCGCGACGACGTCGACAAAACCTTCCTCGCACACTTCGATTTCGATACGGAATTGCTCCAGGATCTCACCTCCTCCAAAGAAGTACTGCGTCGCGGTCTCTACAATATGCAGCCCTCGCGCGGCTGGGGACATCGCGGCGGCGGCACCACGCTTTACGATGCCGTCTATCTCGCGACGAACGAGGTTCTTCGAAAACAGGAAGGCCGCAAAGCGATCGTAATCCTCACCGATGGCGTCGATCACGGCAGCCTGGTCAGTCTCAACGAAGCCATCGAACACGCGCAGCGCGCCGACACTATCATCTACTCCATCATGTTTAACGGTGACGAGCGCGGCGGAAACGGTGGCGGCCTCTTCGGTCCCTTCGGCCTTCCGCCCGCGTTCGACGGTTACAAGGTTCTTCAGAAGATGGCCCGCGAAACCGGCGGCGGCTTCTTCGAAGTCTCACGCAAAATGACGATCGACCAGATCTACCGCCGTATCGAAGAAGAACTACGCAACCAATACAGCATCGGTTACTCGCCCGACCGCCCCGTGCTCGACTCCCGCTACCGTGAGATCAGTCTCAAAACCCGCCGCAAAAACCTCATCGTCCAGGCCCGCAAAGGCTACTACCCCGCACTCAGCTAAGCCTTATTTGCGTGCATCTGCGTTGATCTGTGGCCCAATAAATCTTCATTCGTGTTATCCTGAATCTTCTGGTAGAGGAGCGGTAGTCAGGAACGGATGCCAGCATTTCCCGCGATCGACGGGAGGCAGCCGTGAGGGACAGACCGCCGAAGTCGTAAGCCATTGATCGTGGCCGGCGGCTGGGGGCGAGAGTTGAATCTCCGCCACTGTCATCCCGCCGCAAAGCTGGATGGAGCGCTTCCGGGATCAGTGACGTTCTGCCGTACTCCCTCACTTTTCCTGCGTGCGCTCACCTCGTGAGTTTTTTGTATGCACGTATTCGAGCTGACAAAAGCGCTGATTGACATCCCTTCGATTACCCCCGAAGAGGAACAGGTCGGTTTCTGGCTGCGCGACTATCTCGCCCGCCTCTGCGAAAAGCACAACGGCAAAGTCGAGCTGATCGAAGTCGAGCCGAAGCGCAACAACGTTTTCGCATACTTCGGCGAGCCTCACGTCACGCTCTCCACCCACATGGACACGGTGCCCCCGTTCGTCCCCGCGCGCGAAGATGACGAAAACATCTGGGGTCGCGGCGCCTGTGACACCAAAGGCATCATCGCCAGCATGCTGATCGCCGCCGAACGCCTTCTCGAGGAAGGCGTCCGCAACATCGGCCTGCTCTTCGTCGTCGGCGAAGAACGCAACAGCGCCGGCGCTTATCACGCAGCCCAAATGCCGCGCGGTTCGAAATACATCATCAACGGAGAGCCCACCGAAAACCAACTCGCCCTCGGCTCCAAAGGCGCGCTGCGCTACGAAATCGTCGCGCGTGGCAAGATGGCGCACTCCGCCTATCCCGAACTGGGCGACTCCGCCATCGAAAAACTCCTCGATGTCCTGAACGACGTCCGGAAAGTCGAGCTCCCCGTCGATCCCACCCTCGGACCGAGCACCCTCAACATCGGCACCATCCACGGCGGCCGCGCGCCCAACGTGATTCCGGACGAAGCCCGCGCCGAAATCTTCATCCGCCTCGTGGGCGATTCCGCCTCAACGAAAGCCGCGCTCGAACGCGCCGTCGCCGGGCGCGCTGAACTCAACTTCGTTCTCGAAATTTCCGCGATCCGCATGACCGCGGTGGAAGGTCTCCCCACCACGGTCGTGGCCTACACGACGGACATCCCGGCGTTCGGCGAAGCCTGGGGACAGCCGCTTCTCTTCGGCCCCGGCACCATCCACGTCGCGCACACGCTCGATGAGCGCGTCCCCAAACAACAACTTCTTGAAGCAGTCGAAATCTACCAAAGAATGGTCAGGCAGTTACTAAATTTATGAGCAGAATCGAAGTCGGCATCCTCGGCGCTACCGGCATGGTGGGCCAGCATTTCATCAAATTTCTCGACGGGCATCCGTTGTTCCACCTCACCTGGCTGGGAGCGAGCGAACGCTCGGCCGGCAAGAAATATTCGGAAGCTGCCAAGTGGCACCTCGGCGGCGCCGCGCCCGATGACATCCGCAACCGCGTCGTGGAAGATGCAAAACCCGGCAATGCGCCGAAGCTCGTTTTCTCCGCCATGGACGCCTCCGTTGCCACTGAAATTGAGCGCGCCTTCGCAGCCGCCGGGCACGTCGTCGTCTCCAACTCCCGCAATCACCGCATGGAGCAGGACGTTCCGCTTCTCGTCCCCGAAATCAACGCCGACCACCTCAAGCTCGTCCCGCAGCAGCAGTCCGCGCGCGGCTGGAAGGGCAAGATCGTTACCAACCCGAACTGCTCCACCATCGTCCTCACCATGGGTCTCGCCCCGCTGATGCAGTTCGGTGTCGAGAAGATCATCGCGACGACCCTCCAGGCAATCTCCGGCGCAGGCTACCCTGGCGTCCCGTCGATGGACATCATGGGCAACGTCATCCCCTACATCGGCAACGAAGAAGAGAAGATGCAGGAAGAAACCCAGAAGATCCTAGGCACGTTCTCGAAGGACCGCATCGCGCCGCTCACCGCCAGCGTCAGCGCGCATTGCAATCGCGTCCCGGTCGTCGATGGTCACACCGTTACAGTCTCGGTGAAATTCAGCAGCAAGCCATCTGAAGCGGACCTCCGCAACGCCTTCGACAAGTTCAAAGGGCTCCCGCAGGATCGCAATCTTCCGAGCGCGCCCAAGGTCCCCGTGCAATATATGATCGAAAACGACCGTCCGCAGCCCCGCAAAGACGCGGAGCGCGAACGCGGCATGGCAGCCTTCGTCGGACGTCTGCGCCCATGCCCGGTCTTCGACTGGAAATTCGTCGCGCTCGGACACAACACTGTTCGCGGAGCCGCCGGCGCCGCCGTCCTCAACGCCGAACTGATGCAATCCGAAGGAATGCTCGACTAATCATGATCGTCATGAAATTCGGCGGCACGTCTGTCGAATCGGCCGCAGCCATCGAGC
>DASYCD010000102.1:0-5571 GCA_036500405.1 Bryobacteraceae bacterium | reverse complement strand
GGCCAAAAGGGGACAGACACCTTTTCATTCAGTACCCGGAGGCAGCCCTACTTCAGCGACAACACCCAGTTCGTCAGAACCTCGGCATAATCCGGCACGTGACGCGACCACCCACCGCGATGCGGGGGATCGACGATCGCAAAAGTATGATCCGCGTTCGCGAACGTCTTCACCGTCACCTGCCTGTTCCCCGTCTTCCGCAGCGCCTCTTGTATAGCCTCCGCGCTCTGGACCGGCGGAACTCTCTCGTCGTGCCCGCCGTAAAGCAGCAGGACGGGAACCCGCACCTGCCGCCAGTACTTCAGCGGATCGAATTGCGCCGTCAGACGAGCAATCGTCCAGAACGAATTGTCCGGCGCGGGCGGCGCGAAGAACCAGCTTCTGCCCCTGAATTTCTCCGCCATCGCATCCAGCGCCGTATGATCGCGATTGCGATAGGCAACGTGGACCAGTTCCCGCACATAGCCTTCCGCATCGCTCCGCTCCGCCGGCGGGAGCCGCGAAAGACCGATGGAATGATCGACGCTGTAGATTTCGCAATCCGCCGGAGAAATCCCGCTCGCGGCGGACGCAATGACAAAACGAAGATTCCCCAGGCGGCTGGCCACCAGAGGCGCGAACGTGCCGCCCTGGCTGTGACCATAAATTCCGACCCGGCCCGCATCGACCTCTGGCAGCGACCGCAGGAAGCGAACACCTGCGGATGCGTCCTCAGCGAGCGCATCGAAGCCTGCGGTCTTCCAGTCTCCCGTTGACTTGCCGGCGCCGCGCTTGTCGTAAATCAGAGCCGCGATTCCGCTCTCCGCGAATTTCCGCGCCAGATAATGATTTGCCCATCGCCCCTCGGCCCCGGATCCCTGAAGGAACAGCGCGGCGCTATGACGTCGGGGCGTCTCCGGAAGCAACAACGTCCCCGCCAGCGTGACACCCCCATTGGAAAAGGTCACATCGCGCTCGCGAATTCCCACCGCTGCGGGAACGCCCCGCGTCATTTCGAACACGCCTTTGACATTGCCTTCTGTAAGCGTGCCCGATATGGAATCGCCCTTCAGCAAACCATCGAATACCGTTATGGAATCGTCACTCTGGAGCAGAAACCGAACCCGCCCGCTTGTCTCTTCTACATGGCTGAACGGGATACCAGTCACCTGCAATGGATCCGAATCAAACGACCCGGAATAGCCCGAAGTCGCATTGACAAACGTCACAGTGACCGGCAGCGAGTCTCCGTTTTTAGTCCAGGTACCCTTCCATGCGCCTTCCAATCCACCCGCCCATACGCTTGCAACCGTAATCCACAAAACAACGGCTGCGCGTACGGTCCCGATGGAAGTCAAAGCCACAGTCGAATTATAGGGCGTCCTGCCTGGAGCTTCTCTTGCGATCGGCTCCGTGAGACAAGCGCCATTCTTCGCCGTCCCCGGCCGCCGCTCCGCTTTGTGACCAGCGATCTCGTCGGCGAGGATGCCATTCGGTTGACATACGTTCCCGCTTAAGTTGCACAGCCTCGGCTCAAATCAGTTTTCGGAAGGCCGGTCCGCATGGTCGATGACGATGTATCCGTGCTGTCCCTGAGCCGGCACAAGCTTCAAACCGACTTGCTCTTCAAGTGCAGTGAAGATGGAGCCGGCTGGCGACATATCCGAGCCAGGGTTGAGCTTCAGCGCACTGGGCAAACCCGGCGTGTTCTCATCGGGCGCATATTCAAGATGGATATCGAACATTCCGTTAACGCCGGTCTGGTCGATCACATGCCGGTCCATACGAACGGAAAGTGCGTCGGCCAACGCTCCGAGACTATTGATTAAATGTATGGTCCGGTTCGGCCCATGCGTATCACCGATAGTCGTATTGCAAATGGGCCTGCGGCCCGCGAATTCCGCTGGACTCATAGGCTTCAAAGGATCATGAATGACGCAGTCGCCCGGTCCCAAAGGTTTCAGCTTGAGACCGCCTTTCGCTACGGTCAGAGCGTACATCGGAACCTCTTCCACATCACGATGAACTTTGACCCGAAACCGGTCTTCGAGAAGCGCCCGAAGCATCGGGCCCCGCATGATCACGGACCCCGGCGTGTTCAGCCGGCTAACTGCGCCATTCGCAACCGGGTTGTCTGTCACCGCTTCGATGGAATAGGAGTCGGAATGCGCCCACGAAGGGCCGCCCGTCACCTGCCGGGTATCGGACAACCCGCCGCCGTTCAGGAGAGGATCGTCCGACGTGTAAGCCATCCTGATCAGGTCCCGCAAACTCATACAATGGATGCGAAGCCGCCCCGGTGAAGTGCTGACAGTTCCCCCGCCGCTTCTTCCTCCCGGGACCAGAGGCGAATTAGCATCGGCCGAGGTACAGGGTTTGATCGACGCGACATTGAAAGTCTGCCCGCATAACGCCGCAGGCAGCAGGCTCACGATCACGGCCGCGAGTGGCTTCAGCATGGTCGATTCCTTCTTGAGGCTTTTCGACGCTTCCGCCTACCTCCGGTTGCGCGCACTGTGCGCCATCGCGCGTTCGGCGCGCCCCACCCTCACCACGGTCGAAGGAGTCCGTGTTGGGCGGTCGCCGATGTCTCGTTCCTGATCGCACAGGGGCATGTTGGAGCAACTGAGGAAGGCGAGACCTTAGGAATTCCAACTCTGCCGTGAAGTTTCAGCAGAGAAGCGGAATTATTTCCTGCCTCCGGCGCCGCGCCCTCCACCACCCCCGGATCCACCGCGGCCAACGCCTTGGGGCATCACCTCATTGCCATACACATCCACGTTGTGGTTGGTGGCCGGTGTGACCCCGGTGATATACAGTCGCGTAGTATAGCCCGCATCGACGCGGTTTCCGTCCCAATGGATTCCATGCGAAAGATCCTCGACGAAGCTCCCGGTCGGGACCGGATACGTCAGCCTCAGATCATGGATCGTGCTGGAACTGACCCACCACGGACCTTGCAGAACATAAATATAGCGGGGACTTTCATGGTAATGGGGGGTGGAACTGCGCCCAGGCGGCCATGGCTGGATCACTCCGTAAGGCGAGCCGTCCGGAGTGCCGGCCTGAACGCTGCCATAGAGCGCCGAACTCCCGGTCGCCGGGACTGCGGCGATTGTGATGTGAGACTTATCTGGCGCCGGACCGGCCGGATCGTTGACGCTGACGGTGGCGTTTCGCGAATATTCGTCCATGATGTGGTTATCAGTCGATCCGATACCGCTGATTAGCAACGTAGTCGGCTCCGTCGCCCCCGCGCGATTGCCATCCCAAAATACGGTTTTTGCGAGATTCGTGACGAAGCTGCTGGCCGTGACCGGATAGGTCGATTTCACGTCGAACCTGGCATCGGAGCTGACCCATAAAGTACCGGAAACGACCAGAACCCAGCGGTCTTTCGCGAGGGTGTGCGGCGTGGAAAATTGTCCGGGGCGCAATTTGACAAGGAGACCATAGGGGTCGCCTGGCTTGCTGGGAGTACCGTAGAGGAGTGCTTTGTTACCCGTCCATTTGATCTGGTCGGGCAGCAGGACTTTGATGTGTGTGGGATCGGGCGGCAAGCCGGGCGGGTCGTTAACGCTCGCCATCGGCGCATCGGCCGCCGCCGGCGTGGCCCCGCCTCTGCCTTGCGCAGGAGTCTGAAAGCCGAATGGGGCGAGAGCGGCGGGCAGAATGATAAGAGCGGCAAATCCAGCGAGTCTGAAATACGTTTGTGAGGTCATCGCGGGCTTTCTCCACAGTTCTTTTTATGACGGGCCTTCCCGCAGGATGATAATCATACACCTTATTTGGCTCCCCATCCTGGACCCTTTGGAAGCGCACGACCCATGATCGAAGAGCTCTGAGCATGAACAACAAGCATTCGGGGCAAGCTGCCGGACGGGCGATATGCCGACTTAAGGGGAGTAATTCCGCCAAGCGCTCCTTGGCTGAGGCCGCCTAGAATCAAAACATAACCGAAATAGGATTCATTCTTCAGCCCCCTCGACCTCAATCGGCGGACGACTCAGAAGAGCCCTCATGCGGTTCATAGCTCGATATGTGGCCTCATAATGCTCCAGCGCCGTCTTGGGTGCCTCTCGATGTGCTCGCTGGACCCCGCGATATAGGTCGCGATCACGCCGTCCCAGATAGCTGACCTCGTGGGTGACTCCAATCGGATTTGTCTTTTCGTCTTCGCCGATGGGCAATGTTTGAAAGAATCGGCCGGGCGGCGAGTCCAAATCCGAAGTGGCCGACGGATGTACAAGTATTCTCGCCCCTTTGAGGCAGCTCTTCTCCGCCGCCGCGTGCGCCCTAACAACTCCCGTGCCAAGAAATTGCGCGGAGTGTTCTCCCGACCCGAGGCTCACGTCTGCGCGAAATCGAATTGGCACGAAGGAGCCTCGAGCAATCCCGACCCGGAGCATGATGCCGTGCGGGAGGAGCTTACCCGTCAGACTGATGGCGACGGTCTTTGCGGCCTCGAACGTCTCCGCGACTACGAACGCGGAATCCGAAAAAGTCACAGATGTAGCGCGGGCTCCCGTAGTGTGCGTGAAGTTTACTGCATTCTGTACCGCTACCTGAAATCGAACATAGGCTTGGACGAGCGCGCACGAATCCTCCAGACTCGCGGTCAAGAACTCATCCGTTTCGGGACGGTCGTGCACTTCGAAATCATCTTCGCTGACCTCTTGTTGTTCCGTTAGAGCAGCGAAACCCAGCAGGTCCGCGAAAAGAACTATGGCTTGCATCTACGTATTAGACCACTCGGATTCTTGCTCGGCCACGTGAGCGTCGAGACGACTGAGCGGTATCTCGGCTGGAAACAACGGTTCAGGAACGCGGTGAATGACTGCATCGGCATCGAACCTGACTGATGCTGCCATACTGCAGGCCGATTTAGCATTCCGAATCACGGCCTTATACGAGTGGCCGACGTAAGCGGCCACGCACTTCGACGGATAGCGCGTTTTCGGCAAAGTGCCAATCTGCACGAGTAAAAGTAAGAACTCGTCGCAGGACGGACTACCGTCCTCGTCGCCGGCCGATTGACCGCATCCGCCAGTTTTACCTCAATGCAAATCCATATAACGTGGCGCGCAGACGAAACGCTTCGTGTGCCCCTTCAAGAATTTCACAGGCGGCATCTCGGGTGCCGACATCGTCGATAGAGCCGCGATGAGTGATGCTTGCCTTTTCGCTCGTGCTCTTCAAAATCACAATTTGTTCTGCGTCGGACAGCAGCGCGATATTCGCATTGTGCGTCACGATGATGATCTGGCGCCTTTCCTTCGCGCGCCGCAACACGGGCACCAAGGTGGAATATATGAACTCGCTGTCTAGGTTATCTTCAGGCTGATCGATCAAAAGGGGCGACGTGCGATCCGATGAGAGCATTAGGGCGAGAAGCACAGATTGCTGCTGTCCAAGGGACAGCTGCATGAACTCACGAATCCGCGGCCTCGGTGGAAGGCCGGGTGTAGAGACGACCCTCGTAACTGTGAGCCTTGGCAGGTCGTCTACGTGGATTCGCTCAAGCGCATGAATAAGCTCAGGCGTATTGAGACGAGCTAAAATTGCTGTCGCCTCGGACCTGCTAAAAGCGGC